>NC_018582.1 GCF_000143885.2 Gordonia sp. KTR9 | reverse complement strand
TGCCGTTTCAGGTTTGTAGCGGCAGAACGTTGCAACGTTGCGACCCTGAAACCTTGGACTCGTGCAACGTTTGATAATTGCCGCGTTGCAACGTTATTGCGTTACAGCGCCACAACTTTGTAGCGCTGTAACTACCCGGCATTGGAACTATTTAACTACACAACGTTCCCAAGGGACAACGTTACACGCGCACAACTTTCCCAGCTTCTAACGTTTCCATCGCCTAACGTTCCCAAGCTCTAATGTTTAGGCGTTGGGCGGTTGTAGAGTTATAACCCTCGTCTGCGCTCCCTCTGGATGGAGGTGGAGACGAGCAGCATGGACGTGGTGGGGGGCCCAGATGGCGGACTGGGTCCTCAACTATCGGGTGGCGGCGCAGGCCGCGCACCGGCCCACCGGTAGTGGCTGCGACCAGACGTCTCGGCTGCCACAGTGACGAACAGGCTGCCTTGCTCGCGTCCGGCTATATCGGTGTGGGTTAGACGGTCCCGAAGAACCTTGAGCCCGCTCCGCATGCGAGCCCGCTCACCTGGCCCTTCGGCGTGGTAGGCCTTGCGTTCCCCAACGATCCGCGCGCGGAGTTGTTTCGCTCGCTCGAACGCACCGCTAGAGGTAGCCGCGGAGTCGACAGCTCCCTGGTCTGACTGAGTGGGGGTGACTGTCCAGCGGGTTCCCTTCCCCGTGCCGATCCGGGTGACCAGCCCCAACGAACCGAGTGTGTTGAGCAGGCCCAAGACGCCCCATCCGGTACCGCCAGGGGGTAGGGGGGACTTAGCCGCCACCTCGGGGGTGGTGACCGCCCTTCCTTGGCTGGACAGCGAGGACCACAGGGCATGAGCGTGGTGCCCTAGTTGCCCCCAGAGGGGGTGGAGGCGATGGGGGTCTGTGACGTCATGGGCGCCATTTCCCCGGTAAAAAGTGTCTGGCACCCGTAGCGAGTACAGGGCAGCCTCGTTGGCTGGCCCATCCTGCCAATCACGGGTGCGAACGAGCAGGCCACGCTCCTGGAGGCGTTGAAGGTGGACGTACGCACGGCTGTCACACACCGACATCCAGTTCGCGAGGCACCGTTTGGCGATCGGGCGATCGACGAGGCCGTGGCCGTCGGTGAACCGGTGGGTGATGACGGCGACCGCGGCCGCGACGAGGTCGGGTTCGTCCCAGGTGGCGACCTCGGTCAGGGCGTCGTCGACAAGTGCTTGGTCGGCGGGGTCCAGCGGCGGCCGGTGGGTACTGGCACGCGCAGTGATGCTCTGCCAGTGCGCGGCACACGCAGAGCGGGCGCGCCGGCGGTCACCGTCGCGGTCGCGGAACTTCGCAAAGGCTGGACAGTGGGCGTAGAACCATCGCACCGCCGCGAACGAACGCAAACCGACGTCCCACAACACCCACGCCGCGGCCGTCGCAGCCGCTGAGCGGTCCTCGCCTCCGGTGTCGTTGAGGATGCGCCACTGCTGCGCAGAGATGGGCGTGCGCCGCCGCCAGGCTCGTGGTGCCTGCCACTGCAACTCCTCCGCACCATCGGTGTCAGGGGCGAGTTCGTGCATCTGCGCGGCCGCGGACAGCGCGACCATCGGACCCGGGGTGGGGGAGTGGGGAGTGAGGTCGTCAGTGATCGCGGCACGGACCCGGTCGCCGGCATGGGAAACGACCGCGCCGATACGCACCCGCTTGACCTGACCGTCGCGACGGTGGACCTCTACCTCGAGTCCGGGGCGGTACACCTCGGCGTCGAGCTGCACACACCACCCGTCGTCGTGGCGGGCGAAGGCGGCCTGCACAGGTCCTGGCTCATCACTGCCGAGGGCGGCACGCAGCCTCTCAGCAGTCTGAACGGCGGTGATGGGTTTGAGGTCATCGTTGACGGGTGTGCAGTGGTGGCCGGCGGGTTTCAGTGACGCGCTGCCTGGCAGACGGAGCAGATGCCCTGGGCTCAGCACGTCGATGCGGCGGGCCGACAGGTTGAGCTGGCGGCGCAAATCAGCGAGGAACTCGCGTACCCCGCGGTCAGAAGCAGACGAGGCGCATTTGAGGATCACGTGCAGCGAGTCCGGGCTGCCTGAGCGAGCGAGGTAGGCAGCGGTCGCGGCATAATCGCCGAGCACATCGCGGAGGCGTGGCCACACCTGCTCAGCGCAGCGGTCGAGGTCGATGACCAGCAGATCGCTGCGGATCGGGGCCACGACTGCCCAAATGGCCTTGCCGCCGCCGGCGTGCTCTGCCTCGGTAATCAGCTCAATTGGGTTGCCGCTGCGCTCCCGGCGAGCCTTGTTCGCCGTCGCAGTGCCGGCCAGCGCGAAGCTCTCACCACCGGGCGCAGGCAGCAGCCGGTACACCTCGGACCACCGCGACTCAGTAATCGAGTCGTGATCCGACACGCGTTCATCAGAACTAGCGCGAGCAAAAGGGAGCGCGCTATCCTGAGACCAGTCCGACACAGACTGTCCCTTCGGGGAAATTGGAGTCCAGCGAGCGCCAACTCGCTGGCTCAAAAACTTCTTGACGGCCCCTCTGGTCCCCCCAGGGGGGCCGTCAATTTTTTATTTGTGACTCATGCAGTCAGTGAGAGCTGATCCGGGTCACCCCCTGAGCGACTAGGGCCTTCGATGAGGTCAGTGCGGCCGACGCGCTCATACATCGTGTCGGCGATGAACTGGCTGGTCGTGTCGTATCCCGCCGAACGGGCTGCGGCGTCGAGATCCACGGCTTGGAGCGCTCGGAAACCCCACATCTTGCGCTTGCCTTTGCTGGGTCTAGGCATGTGCGCGTCACCTCTTCCGATTGATGGTGGTGTGTGCAGTTCGATTCAAGCTCGCCGGCTGCCAGTCTTGCCGAAAGTGTTACAGCTACAGGGGCGACACGCCGAGTGAAGTAGTAGCAGTTTCCGATACCCGGCCGGGGTCTGCGACATTGCAGGCGGTCGGCCGCTAGCTCGCTGCCGAGAACCCCGGCATTCCAAGGCCTCTCGCCCAATCGACGCCAGCGGGTAAACAACCGGTTCAATGGGGTCGCGCCGGTCCTTATCTGCGACGACTTGTGCTCGGAGGTGGTTTGCCGATCGCCATTGAGGCATTTCGAAGAATCAGCGGTATTGGTCGGGAGCCACCAAGTCATGCTGGCAAGTCGCGAGGAGCTTCGCGGCTCTACGTCCAAAGCGTCCCGTTTGCTACGTCTTCTATACTGCGCTGTCGACAGACATGGTGAATTGAATCGTGTGGGGCAGCACACAACGACGAGTTAGGGGGTCAGCGTGACGGTGGACTGGCTGCGCGAGTTTGCACGATCCCGGCGGCGGGTCCCTGGCAGGGAGGATGCACGTTCTGCCGAGCGGGCGAGGTGCAATCTTGTGATCGCCCGTGCGAGCCGCGTGGATCTGACGGGTCCCCCGCCGAGAAGCAACACCACCAATCAGATCGATTTCATGCTGGAGCCGTTGCTCGACGATCACCAGCGGTCTTGGGCGCTGGCTCACACGCTGAATACTGTGTGGCGACCAGTGCTCACCTCGGTGGGCGTGGGCGTTCGCGCAGACGAGTTCTTCGAGGCTTCTGCGGTCGATCCTGAGGTGTTCCTGGCGATTGTGACCGGCGCCCGTAAAGGCCGAACAACCTGGCGGCGGGCCGATCTCGACCGAATGGCCTCCGCCACCGGCATTCCGGCTGCGACGATAGCAGCGCTCAACCGGCACATGTCCGGACGTTGGGCAGGCATAGTAAACGAGGGCGAACTCGACAAACTGGCCTGAGAACGAAGGCCAGATCAGGCGTGGAGGGCGACCATCGTCCGGGACCTACCCTTGCCGGTTGCGCATGTTATCGTGGTGTCCTCTCCGGGCCTGAGGCTGTATTCGGCACTGGATGACGACCACGATGTCGCGTGCATCGAACCTCGCTTCTGTGAGGATCGTGTCGCGACTATCTACCTGTCTCGTCATCAAGGTGGTTCTCATGTCGAACGTAGCGGAGACTATTCGTACCGAAGCGCTCGTGGAAGCAGTGCGCTCCGAAGTGGTTTCGCGCGAAACTAATTGGTCTGGCGGTTTGCCATTGGCGACGCCTCCTCGCAATGCGGCGAGAGTTGCAGCAAAGGCACTGAATACGCGCACATCAGACGCAGCCGTGTGCACGGCCTGGCGCAACGCCTGGCGCGGCAGCTGGCTGCCGAGCAACGACACTCAGCACGCGTTACGTTGCTGGGCCTTGATGGATATAGCCGGGTCCGTCGCCGAACAGATCGTGGCCCTGGACGAGTGGGCCACGGCCGCCGATCGAGATTGGGCCCGCCGTGAGCTCGACGCGATCCTGAGCGAGATCGGCAACGCCTTACTCAAGAGCGCCCGTACCGTCGTGAGCCTCATCGGCGCCCCTGTGCCCCCTCTTCGTGCGGACCTCGAAACCCAGATCACGCGCGTCGCGATCCTTCGCGGCTACCTCGGACAGGTCCGATCGGGGGACCTGCCCGCCGCCGCGCTCGCTGAACTGGTCGACCTCCCTTACCTTTCCGCGCTCCGCACATAACGCGGACACCAGCAGATAGCGGATTGCTGTACTGCGGAGTCGTTTACGTCAGCTTCCTGAAAGACGGGTTACGGTCGTGCTTCCACAGATCGGATCGGTTCGTCATGTCCACCACCTCAACTGCGGCACCTTCACACCTGTGGGCATTCCCGAATGCGTCACCCACATACTTGCCGTCGAGTTCGACCACGGACTGGTCCTCGTCGACGTCGGCCTCGGGCGGCAGGACGTCGCCCATCCAATCCGGGGTCTCGGTCAGGCGTTGCGTGCGGTACGTCCCCGCTTGAGAAGTGCTGATACAGCCGTTCAGCAACTCGCCGGCCTCGGCTTCGCCGCAGGAGATGTCGCTGGCATCGTGGCTACTCACCTCGATTACGACCACATCAGCGGCGCGCTCGACTTTCCCGCCGCCCCTGTTCACCTCACAGTGACCGAACTCTTCGCCGCCGCGAGCCGACCAGGCATTCGTGGCCGCATTCGCTACCGACCGCACCACCTGACATCGATCACCAGCCGCGCACACACCTACGCACCGGCCGAGGCGGTCCCTGTCATGAACTTCTACGGCCACCCGCTAACCGAGGCCGGCGACCTGGTCTTAATCCCTTTGCCCGGTCACACAGCCGGACACGCCGCCGTTGCGATCCGCGATCCACACCGTAGGGATCGATGGCTCATCCACGCAGGAGACGCATTTTTGCACCACACCGCCCTCACATCAACGGCCGATCCGTCTATGGACCGGGTCGAGAGAATGCTGGCGATGGACCCCAGTACCCTGACCCGCAACCATGCGGCGCTGCGTATCGCAGCTGATCAGGGACACCTCGTCATCTGCTCCCACGACCGTGGACAGTACGAGCACCTAGCGGCCTCTGAGCACTTGCGGTAGATCAGCCGAGGACCAACCTGGCCGTATCCGGTTAACCACCGGTTCAGTATCATGCATGGCGCCACTTAGAAGTAGTGAGCAAGGGGGTTTGAATGTCGCACTGGATTGTTGTCGAGACGATGGGAACTGGAGCCCAGGACGAGGTTGATCCCTCGGTGGTCTTCAAAGGTGGCAAAAGTTCTCAATACACGTCCGTCGACAGACTGCGGCACGAAGTGCCCCGCGGTGACTACACCGTCCTCGCCTGGATACTCAAGGCCCTCGACACGGTCACCACGACCGGCAAGCCGGAGTCGGCGGTCATCTCACACGTAGCGATCATCGCCGAACCCGTGTTCGGACCTAACGGGGTGGTGTTCGCGGTGCAGCTCTGGATCGGCGACGACGCCGACAGTGTTCCGCCCCCTCGCCGCCTTGTCGGAGGGTTCGAGTTCGTCTACGACGAGGAGCTCGATCTCGCGCAAATTCACGAGGGCCCGAACATCGAACGCGACATCCTCGGTATCGACGGCCCTACCCAAGACGTCACTCGCGTTGCACCCGAGGTCTTCCAGTACTTCTACGACTTTCCCCGCGAGTCCGAAATCGGACCTTTCGTCCGGGACATGAAAGCTGGGCGACTGGAAAACGGAGCGAAGTTCGACTCCGCACTCACTGTGCGGCATGCACGCGACAGCGACGACCAGCTGCGCTACCGCTGCTACATGACCATGCGTGCGGTCCGCCTACCCTCACGGTGGGCCCTACGCGGCGTCGTGCACGACATCAACGATGTCGAACCCGCCGAATACCTCGCCTTCAACAGACACACCGCCCGAGTGATCGCCAACCTCGAAGAACGTGAGTCCGGCCTCGGGCGAATCGATTTCGCCACAGGACTGGTCACCGACTGGCTGCGGACACCTCCACCACCACTCAGCGCGTGGCTTACCGACAGCCCTATCTTCCATGAGGACGAGCAGGAAACGATCGCGGCAGCGCAGCTGGCACTTCTCACTCGCCAGCAGGAACGAGCTACGTATCGCGCTCGGATCAGATTCGCTGGTGGCCCCACCGATGTGTGGCACGTGGCCCAGTTCACCATCACACCCGATAAACACGGCGAGGACGGCCTCGGCTTCCTCACGGTCGAGCTACTGTCAAAAGAAGCGATGGCCTCGTAAACCCCGGGGGCCGCGCAACACTCAGGGCCGAGCGGACTATTGAAAGCCGTTGCTCTGATGTTATGATCCCATCTACAACGCGCACCTCCACGGTGGACTTTCCCCGACCCTGACGCACAATTCGGGTCTGGTCGCGACACAGAGAGCAGTTCCTAAGCAACCCGGATTGTCGGAGTGCTTACTTACTGACTTGTCGCAATAGTCCAGTCATCCGGGGAGGTTTTTCGTTGTCACGATCTTCACAGAACACCAGCGGCGCCAAGGTGCGCGGTGCAGGGTTCGTCCAGCGTGGGATCTCAACGTTCAACCCGCCAAACCGGGCTTCCTTGAGTGAAGACCGCATGGTGACAATCCATCACCGTTTCGGGGCCGATCCGATGACCTGTGCTTGGACCGGGTCATGCAGCGCCCATAGGACGGCGGCCGGCCCGGGTGTGCAGCTGGCGAGCTTGAATCGCACCCGGGCCGGGGAATCAGCCAGGTTGACCAAGCTGACGTGGCCAAGTGTAGACGCGAGGGCGTCGCATCCCTCCGACGGAAACGCGGGAGGGAGCCCGACCGAACCGCCCAACGCCCAAAGCCGGGGTCTAGAAGGACCGACGTTGCACGCTCAGAACCTTGTGGTTCGAGGCGGATGCGTGCGTGTGCGTTCGTACGCGGCCCGGACGTCATCGCCGGAAACCCCCAGCACGACAGCCAATGCGCCGGCAGAACTCTCGGAGAGAGGGCGATGCCCGCGTTCGAGCGCAGCAAGCGTTGAGGTGGGTATGCCCGCGGCGGCCGCCAGTTCCGGCTGCGTCAGCCCGGCCAGAATGCGCAGATCTGACAGCAACGCATCAGACCGGTCGATCGCTACAACCGCTGAGACCGGAGCTTCAAGCACCCTGAGCACGGCCACGAGCTTGTCGATCTGGGGGGAGGATGAAGACGATTCCCAGTATCGGATGGCGTTCTCACTGACTCCCGCCACCCTGCCGAGTTCGCCGGGGCTAAGACCACGTGACCGACGCAAGTCAGTCAGGGCCTTCGGATCGAAGCCCCTAATTATCTTCCGACTCAACCGTCGGACCTTGTGCTGCGGCGATAGGTCACGACGTTCGATCTTGTCGGCCCGCCTCCTTGGTGTCACACTATGTAACTATAATCAGGTGTGTTATTTTGAGGTCACGAACGGAAGGGTGTTTCGTCACATGAATTGATTGGCGAAAGAACATACCGGTAGGCCGGGTGAGGCCCAGATTAGCCGTCTATAACCTCGCCCGACCCACCAGCAATTTGGATACCTAGCTCGGTTGCCGTTGGAGCGGCAGTGAGCCTGGCGTTTCACAGTCTACCGCCGTTGCGGGGTGTGAAACGTCAAGCTGGTCGTTCCTGCTGCTGCCTTACTCGGACAGCGAGGACGCGACGTGGCACATGTTGTAGGCGTTACCCAGAGTCGGCGTGCGGCCGACCTCTCTACGATTCCCGGGGTAAAACCGCTGGGCCGAACATCGTTCGAGTGTTCCGCCCGCCGCCCGGGGATGGTGTGCGTCATCGGCTCGGAGGCCGACTCCGACGCACTACTCGGTTCCGGAACCCGCTGTGCGGTGGGACATCTGATGGTGCCTAGCGGCCCGGAGGATGACCTGAGTGCGTGGCGCCAGGCGTGGCACGCGGTGTACCCGCTCGCGATTGGTGGTGCGCGGTGAGGGGTCGTGCAGCACGCGATCGCGCGGTTGCGTTTGTGGTCGCGGCGACGGTGGTGGCGGGGGCTGGGGGAGCCACGTCGGTGGCGGCTTCGCCGGCTGAGGGTGCGGGTGTGTGCCCGAAGCTGTATGTGCTGGGAGTCCAGGGGACTGGTCAGTCGTCGTCGGATGCGAGTCCGACGACGGATTCGGGCATGTTGTCGGCGGTGATGAAGCCGTTGTTGACCATGGCCGGGTCGCTGGTGCAGCGCGCGTATGTGCCGTATCCGGCGGGTTTCGGCGGAGCGACCGCCGGATCGGACATGAAGTTCGACGAGTCGGTCACCGAGGCAATGAATCGCACAAACTCGATGATCAAGCAGATCTCTGATCGGTGCGACAACACCCATTTCGCGTTGACGGGTTACTCGCAGGGAGCGTTCGCGCTCGGCCGGGTCGCCCGCGACATCGGACAGGGCAGGGGCCCGGTGCCCGCCGACCGGGTTGCGGGTGTGTCGCTGTTCGGTGACCCGACCCGGCCGAAGGCCTCGCCGCTGTTCCCGGGCCGCGAGGGTGCATCCCGCCCGGAACCGGCCCCGGGTACGTCGGGAGCGTCGCTGGAGACGGTGCCGGCCCTGAGCCAGCCGATGCCCGAGGGCGGCGGCATCGGCCCGGTCGCAGACTCTGCCAGCGACTACGGCGACCTCACCGGTCGGGTCGCGTCGTACTGTGCTAGTGGCGATTTGGCGTGCGACGCGCCGAGTGATGCCCCGGTCACGCATCTGGTGACCAACATCGTCGGGCAAAGCAAGCTTGATCAGGACGATCCGGTGCAAACCTTGTCGTCGCTGGCCGAAGCGTTGGCCCTGACGACGGTCAAGACTGCGGTCCCGCTGATCAACGAGGACGTCCAGGGCGAAACGCTCGATGAGTTGTCCTATCAACCGAGCCAGTCGATCTCGCAAAGGCTGGCAGTCGCCTCTGATCCGCGCACCCCGTTGCCGTCGGCCGGCGATGCGCTCAATGCGTTGGTCAAGGTCGGCACGATCGGCCTGAACGCTGTGGTCACGGTCGCGAAGGAAGTACTGACCCCCGCAACGATCACCGCACTGGCGACCACTGGTCTGGCGAATCCGCCTGCGGCGCTGGCACTGCTGGGCGCCAAGGCTCTCGAGGCGACGGTGAAGCTTGTTCCGCCGGCCACGGTGAACCGGTGGGCCGACGAAGCGTTCACCGCGGTCAAGCAGAACATCTCCGACAACTCCGAACTGCTCGACGTGTCGAACCTCGTGCGGTACTGGCAGACCGCGCAGCAACACGGCAGCTACACGAGTAACAGCTCGACCGCCGCGGGCGTCTCCGCGACCGCGTACACGGCAACGTGGTTTGCCGCGCTGGCCGCCGATCTGGCGGGCAAGACGTTGCCGCAGTCATCGACGGGCGGAGACACCCTGTTCGCCCCGGACACCGCCGCGCCGTCCTCGGCAGCAGTGGTCCCGACGCTTCCCGACACCTCGACGAGCGAGTCCAGTTCACCGTCGTCCTCGGAGACGACGTCTCTGGAGTCGTCGATCCCGCAGTTCCCGGTGCCTTCGTCGGGCACGCCGAGCACTGAGCCGGTCCCGTCTGGGTCTCCGGTCGGTTCGTCGGCACCGGTTCCCACCGCCTAGCGCGGCGGGGCATCGCAGGCATCTCTGTTCATCCCGATCCCGAAAGGGGGAGGAGAATTTTGTTGACAACCAACAACTCTGACCACACCGGAACCGACTGGTTCGACACCGTGCCGGCGTGGGCGTCCACTGGCGAGACCCCGGCTCAGGACATGGCCGATGAGTTGATCGCGGCGGGCTTGGTCGGCCCCCGGGAGGGACAGCCCGCCACCGCGCGACAGAGCGGTGATGAGTGGGGTTGGCTGGGCATCCCTGCCGCCGAACCCGTTCCGGCCCCTGAGGCAGTCGAGCCGAGTGGCGAGATCTACGCCGAGCCCGAACTGGAGGGTCTCGCCGAACCGCAGGCATCGGCCGAGGTATTCGAGGCCCCGGTCACGGCGGCACCGCCGCGGCCGCGGGCGTCGCGTCGTGTCCTGATCGCCGCTGTCGTGGTGGTCGTGGTGGCTGTAGGTGCCGGGATGACGTTCGTGTCCAGCGTTTTTGACGGCGCGACGGAGGGCGATGCACCGCGTGACCCGGTGGCAGTGCTCGGTGGGGGAGTGTCGTCGAGCGCATCGCCGCCGGTGGTCGATGAGTGTCCGGAGAAGACCGCCGGGCCGGTGACGGTGGGCAACGATGCCGGCGACCAGCGTTCGGGTCCCGGAGTGATCAAAGCGTTCGACTACGCCTACTACGTCCGTCGCTCAGGTGCGCAGGCGCGGGCAGTGGCGACCCCGAACGGGGTGGGCGCCACCCAAGCCTTGCAGGCGAGCATCGACGCGCTGCCCGCTGAGACCCGGCACTGCCTGAGGATCACCGATCGCGGCAACGGTTTGTTTGCCGTTCAGCTCACCCAAATCTCGCCGGACGGTGGGCAACCCACCGTCTATCCGCAGCTCATCCAGACCGTCCAGGCCGGAGGAAAAACCTGGATCGCATCCATCAGAAAGGACACCGCTTAACCGCTTGGACTGTCACACCCACAGCACGCCAAGTGTCACGTATTCGCGTTACACCGCAACGTATCTCAGGTTCGGAAAGGACATCAGTTATGACGAATGGAAAACACGGAATCCGGGGAGGGCACGGGGTGGCCCGGCACCGGGCGATCGCGGCCGCTGTCGTGGTGGGGGCGCTGGCCACCGGCCTCGGCGCGGGGCCGGCGCTGGCCGACCCCGAGCAGGGCGGCACGGGACGGAGCGAAGCGACTCCCGAGCAGGGCGGCACCACCTCGACTCCGCAAGCCCCGGAGCAGGGCGGCACCTCGGCGCCGCCCGCCGCTCCGCCTGTCACTGAGCCGGGACCGGGCTTCATCCCCTCGCCGCCGCAAGAGGCGCCGTATCAGCCCTACGTAGCGCCGCAGACCTACAGCGAGCCGACCTATGAGCGGCCGTACACCCCGGCGCCGTCGCGGCCCTACACCGCGCCCCGACCGACGCCGCCGGTGAAGCCGATCGCGCCGCCGCCGGAGATGGTGCGTATCGGCAACATCGTGAGGCCCGTCGATGAGGTGAAGAAGCAGTTCCCTGGGATCACCCGAGCTCAAATCAACTCGATCAACGCCTGGTCGGCCTATGGCGAGGCGAAGATCGCCCAGGGTCTGATCAGCGTGGGCGTGTCCGAGGACGAGGCGACGCGCCAGGCCGCGGCGACGATCATCGGCGTGATGGGCGGCGGCACCGCGGGTGCGCTCGCCCTCGGTGTTCCTGCCGCGGTCGTGGGCGGTGTCGGCGGCGCGGCGATCGGTGGTGTCACCGGCGCGATCATCGGTTCGACACTGGTGGTGCCGTTCCCCGGTGCCCACACCGGGACTGGCGCGCTCATCGGCGCTGGCGCGGGTGCGGCGATCGGTGCAGCGGCACTGGGCATCCCGGCCGCCGTCGTCGGTGGCGTCGCGGGCGGCACCGTCGGCGGTCTCCTGGCCCATGCTCTCGGTGCCGGGGACCCGGGTGCGAACCCGGCTCAGCCGAGGCTTCCCGGCCAGCCCGAACCCAGGCCCCGCACCACACCCGAGCAGGCACCGACCGGCCCCAATCAGTTCGAGGTGCACCTAGCCGCACCCGACGCTGCTCGGGCAGGGCTGCCGGCGGTGGACTACCAGGTCAACGTGCGCGGCGATGTGTCGGCGTCGGTAGACGTGGCCGGTCAGACGGTGCGCGCCGGGTGGTCGGGCGAGCAGGCCCGAGCGCCGTACAACGCGCTTGGCGCCGGCGGCGCCAAGGCGCAGGAGACGGTGCGGCAGTGGACCGAAGAGGCCACCGATCAGCTGAGCAAAGCCGTGCCCGGCCTGCACGTCGCCTGGCCTGGCCAGCAGAAGACGCCCGCTCACCGCTGAGCCGCGGCAGCTTCCCCCCTCGAGAGAAAGGAACACCCACCATGAGCGAACCAACGTCATCGGCGTCGTGGCTGACCGAGACCGGACACCGCCCCCTGATCGGGGTCGGCGGGCGTGCACCCCAGCCCGCGCGGGACGTCGTGAGCGAGCGGCCGGTCATCGTGTGCGGGACCAGCGGAGGCGTGGGCACCTCGGTGGTGTCAGCGTTGCTGGCCGACTACCGCGCGGCTGAGCTGGGGGAGCGCTCGTGGTGGGTGGACCTGTCGCACAACGACAGCGACATGGTCGAGCGCCTCGGCGCCGACGAGCTTGCCAGCAAGGGCTGGTGGCAATCGGGGCGAGGGACCACACTGCGGTCTCCGACCGAGGGGTCCTCGATTCCCACCGCCCTCTACGCGTCGCCGCCGGAGGGGTCCTCGATTCCCAGGGCCCTGTATGAGGCATCGACCACCGGGGCTGCGATCCCGGTGGTCGATGCCGGCACCCGCGCACACGCCGCGGCCGCCACGATCCGCGACCACCACCAAACCGGTGCAGCGACACCGGTTCTGGTCCTCAGTCCGCGCCCTGATCTGATCAACCGCGCACGGCGGGTGTTCTCCCTCTGGGAGGCAGCTGGCGTCCTGGAACACACGGCGCTGGTTGTGTGCTGCCAGATCCCGACGCTCAATCACGCGGCGCTGACCGACATGCTCCACAGCGCGATGACCGGCCGTGTGGCTGCGGTCGTCGCCGTCGACTACGACCCCGTCCTGGGGTCGGGCACAGCCCTGGACCGCGACGCCCAGGAACGGCTGTCCCCGCACACCTGGGACGCCATCGGGGCGCTGGCCGAGTTGACCCGCGACGGCCACGCGGGCACCACCCAGCAGGTGGTGTCGCGGTGACCATGCTGACCCACACACGACTGACGGTGCGTACCGAACCGCTACCAGTGACCGGTGAATTCCCGCCGCTGTTCGCACTATTGGGAGCGCACGGCGGAGCCGGAGTGAGCACCCTAGCGACGATGTGGGCGCCGGCCGCCGACACCGACCGGTGCTGGCCGACCTCGCCGGCGACCACGCGCCGCGTGCTGGTCGTGGCGCGCGAGCATATGAGCGGGATCGCCGCGGCCGCCGACGTGCTGCGCGCAGCCCACGAGGGCACCGCACCCCTCGGAGTGCAGGTGTGCGGACTGATCACCGTGGCCGCCGAACCGGCCCGGGCGAGCAAAGACGTCCTGCGCTATGCCCGCACCGTCGCCGAGCTGGCCCCGCACTCCTACCGCGTTCCGTGGGTCAAATCGCTGATCCCGTTGCTGCACCGGCAGTTACCGACTTGGCGGCCCACTGACGGTGTCAAGGCCACCCGCGCCAACCCCGATGGCGTGCTGGCGTCGGTGCCTAGCGCTATCGCCGCAGTGGGACAGCAGATTTGCGACGACTTGGCAGCCGATCGGGCTGTCGCACACAGCGACCCGTCACAGACGGTCGCCTAACCGAAGGAAGAAGAACACCATGGGAATCGTCCACACCGCATACGGACAGGTGCAGCTCCTCGCCACCGATGTGCAACTGCTGGCCGCCGACGGGATCGATGTCAATCCGCAGGCGCCGCCCGGATCGGAAAAGTTCCTCACCCTCGTGTCGTGGGTGGCGTGGGGGGCATGCCTGGCAGCGGTGGCTGCGCTGATGATCGCCGGCGGCAAGTTCGGTTTCGACCGCCACCAGGGCACCGCCGACAGCGAATCGGCCGCCAAGGTCGTCAAGACGTGCATCGGCTGCGTCATCATCGCCATCGCCGGTGGCCTCGTCGGGGCTCTCACAGCCTGATGAAAGGGACCACACATGCTGATCACACAGCTGGCCGAGCAGCTGCCCGAGGCGGTGACCGGGCCGTTCGAGCAGCTGCTCGGCTGGGTGCTGTGGCTGATCTGTTTAGCCGGGGTGGCACGGCTGTGCTGGATCGGCGGACAGATGGGCCACGCCCACCACAACCCGCATTCCGACCCACCCGACACCCCGCTCGGAGTGGTCCTGGGGCTGATCGTGGGCTCCAGCGCGGTGGGTATCGCCGCGGCACTCGTGTCCTTCTGACCCGCGGCATGCTGAGCCTCGCCCCGCTGGTCGTCGTGGCGACGGCGCTCACCGGCTGTGGGGGCGAGGACGGTCCGGCGGCACAGTCCTCGGCGACGACGCCGCCACCAACCGCACCGCCCACCGAGGTGACGTGGACGACGTTCGGCGGAGTGAAGGTGCCGTGCGCGGATCAAGGACCGAAGGACTGCTACGGGTCGGCTCCCACCGGTTTCGACCACACCGGAGCGGGAGCGGCGCTGGCCGCGATCTCGGCGACCATCCGCATGTCGATCGCCAACGACCAGGCGTGGCCATCAGTGGTGGGCACACTCGTCGCCCCATCCCCGGCACGCGACCAGTGGTCGATCAACCGAGTGCGCATCTCCATCACCGGCCCGGTCGACGACGACAAGGCACCGGTGGTCGAGGGCTACACCATCGACGCCTACACCCCGCAGGCCGCGACGGTCGGCATCATCACCCGCCAACCCGACCAGTCGCTGACGCGCACCACATCCACCGTGCGCTGGTCGGCGGCCGGTGACTGGCTCCTCGAACTACCGCCCACCGACAGCACCACCTCACGGGTTCAGGCCATCGACGCCGCACCCGCGGACATGATCGACCTCCCCAACCCCTCCTAACCCACTGAAGATCGCTGCACCGCAGAAGGAGCCAGCACATGACTTCCGTCCTCGGACTGACGCTCTATCCCATTCCACGAGCCCTGCGCAGGACGCTGACCGTCAGCGCGTGCCTGGGCCTGTTCGGCGGCGTGTTCAACCAGGCCGCGCTGTGGGCAGGCGATGGCTCTCTCGGCCTGATCTTCGGTCTGATCGGTATGGGTGCGGTCACTGTGGGGTTCATTGGCGCGGCGGTGGCCTCGATGATGGACCGGCACGGCCACCCCGCTCCCCGGTGGTCGAGCACCGGCATAGCACTGCTGTCCGCGCCGGCGCTGGTGGCGGCGGGGATCGGCCTGGCGGTGATCGGCTGGACCGGGTTGACCCTGACCGCGCTCGTTCTCTCGATCTGCGCACTCACCGTGAGCTTCTACGCGGTGCCTGCCGAACGCACCGCCGCAGGGAGTGAGCGGGCATGACCACCAACGGCGCTGACGCTGGCACCGGCCGTCGGTGGAACCGGCCTTTCGTGTGGATCACTCTCGCGGTGGTCGGGGTGGCGATCGTGGCAGCGGTCGGTTACGCCGGTTCCCGCCTGGACGACTCAGACGACGCGGCACCGCCGCCACCACCACCTCCCATCAGCACACCGTCGCCAAGCACCGATCCCGGCCAGGATTACATCGGCAACGACGTCGACGTGCTGGGCCGCGGGATGCGTATCCCGGCCGACCCGAACGGCCACGTCCTCGACCAGGACGCGAAAACCTCACCGGCACAGCTGACCAGCCCGCTCCGTGCACCGCAGGGCTTGGAGTGGCAGAAGGTCTACGGGGTGCCGATGCCGTTCAGCACCAGCGACGGACCGACCGCCATCACCGCCGACGGCGTGCCCTCAGGATTCAGCCGCACCCCCCAAGGCGCGGCGCTGGCAAGCTTGCAAATCCTGCTCCGCGCCACCTTCGGCCCACAGAACGTCCGTCAGGCGGTGGTGGACAGCTCCGTGGTCGGTCCAGCCGACCTCAAACGGCAGCTCCTCGCGGTCACCAATGACCCGCAGTACCAGACGATGCCGGCCGCGGTGCAGATCTCCCCGGACCGCTACACCGAGAACGCCGCCTCCATCCGGTGGGCCTTCGGACCGTTCCCGGCCCCCGAAGAATTCCCGACGACCAACGGCACCGTCTACGGCGGCGGTTACATGCCGGTCGTGTGGGACGACGGCCGATGGAAACTGCGCATCACCGAGCAGATGCTTTCCACCGACCAGGGCCTCATGGAGTACATCGACAACCCGGCGTGGTCGACATGGTTCTGACCCACACCATCTGGCCACGACGCCTGCTCATCACGTTCGTCCTCGCGACTGTGCTCGTGCTGCGGGTGCCGTTCGGCGGCAGCGCTGCCGAGGACCCAGGCGCGCAGATGATTCCGGCCGCCGCCGCCGCCCCCGGCGTGGTCGACAACATCAAAGAATGCGCGTCCAGTCCGATCGGATTGCTGACCGGACCGCTGGCCTGCGCGGGCGTCAAATCGGCCACCGGGGCGGTCAAAGACGCCGCCGGTGAGGGCTTCAAATCAATGGTCAAGTCCATGGCCCAGGGCTGGGTGAAGATCCTCCAACTCACCTTGGCGTGGTTCATCAAACTCCCCACCCCGCAATACGCCTCGGACTCGGTCATCCAGGAAATCCAGAAGGCCACCGTGCAAATCCAGCTCTACGGGCTGGCCCTGTCGATCCTGATCGGATCGTGGCGGCTGGTCATGGCCCGTCGGCAGGCAGTGATGAACGAAGCGCAGGAATCGTTCATGGGCCTGGCGAAAACGGTATTCGGGGCGTGGATGTTCGGCGGGGTCCTCACCGCGTGCACCGCCAGTAGCGATGCCCTGTCGAACTGGCTCCTCGAGCAAGGCACCAAGGACAACGAAAACCTCATCACCAACCTCGGTGCGGCGAATCTCCTCACCCTGGGATCGGGGCTGATCCTGATTGTCGCGGTGTGCGGCATCCTCGGCGGCATCTTGCAGGCGGTGCTCCTCATCGGGCGCCAGGCGATGCTCGCTGTGGTCGTCGCGATGGTCCCAGTGGTCGGCAGCTTTGGCGGAACCACCATCGGCAAGATGGCGTTCTCCCGCCTCATCCAGTGGACTATCGCGCTGCTGTTGTGGAAACCCGTAGCCGCGCTGGTGTATTGGGTGGCGTTCAAACTCGGCGGCCACAACGTCGCCTCGCTCAAAGACGCCCAAATGGCGTTGATGGGCTTGATCCTGCTGTCGCTGACTGTGCTGGTCCTGCCGATGCTCACCAAACTCATCTCGGCCGGCGCGGCGATGTCGGGCGGGTCGGGTTTGCAGGCCGGGATGATGGCTGCCGGCGCGGTCACCGCGGCGGGAACCATGGTCGCCACCGGCGGCGCATCCGGTGCGGCCGGCGCCGGATCGGCAGCGGGCGGGTCAACCGCATCCATGTCCGGGGCGTCGATGGGTTCCATGGGCGGACCCACCGGCCCCAGTTCCGGCGGATTGTCCGGGGGCACCGGATCATCCGGCGGACCCTCAGGTTCCGGCGGCGGGGGATCGGGCAGCGGCCGCGGCGGCACCGGCTCCTCCGGGCACGTAGGCCGACACGGCGGGGGCACGGGCTCAGGCGCCGCCGGTGACGCCAGCACCGCAGCGGGTGCGGGCACCGGACCCCAATCCGCCAGCTCATCCGGGGGCGGCGCAAGCAACAGCGGCACCGGATCGGCCGGGATCGGTGACGTCGCGTCCTCAGTCATGAGCGCATCGGAACAACTCTTCGACGACAACTACGAGTCGTCATCCCTGGTCAGCGAAGGAGGCCAATACCGATGACCACTAACACCGCCCACTCCCACAACACCGGTGGTGACGAGCGATGAGCGCGCCGGGGGCGAACGACGTTCTGCTGTATGGGCGGTGGGAGAAGCCGCAGTCACCCGGTCTGTTCGGGATGTCCTGGGGCGCCACGTTGTTCGCTGGTGGCGTGCTGATCGTCGCGGTATTGCAGTTCATGGTCTTCCGGTCGCTGCCGGTGACCGGCGTCGTGTTGTTTGCCGGCGCAGTTGTGTTGGTGCCGCTGGTGCAGAAACGCCGCGGCCGTACTGGTTGGGAGTTGATGATCGTGAGGTTTGCGTTCTGGAGCGCCAAGCGCAAGGGGCACACCACGTTCCGCGGCGGCGTGTTCGGGGTGGTACCCGGGCGGTGCCAGATGCCCGGTATCGCCGGGGATACCCGGTTGTATGAGTACGAGCTGAGTTCGGGCCACCGGTTCGGCCTGATCCATGCCCGCGCGAAGGACCACTACACGGTGGTGCTCTCGACCCAGCCCCAAGGTCAGGAACTCGTCGAGCAATCCCAGATCAACAACTGGGTACGCGGCTGGGACGACTTCCTGTCCGGACTGGGCAAGACCCACAACGTGGCCGGGGCCATGGTCGTGGTGGAAACACTGCCCGACAACGGGACTCGTATTGCCGCCGAGGTGCGGGCGATCACCTCGAAGGAGGGGCCGGAGTTCTCCCGCGAGGTGATGGCGCAGACGGCGCTGTACCGGATGTCGGCGAAAGTCCGCAACGAGGTGCGGGTGTCGATCACCTTCCGGCGGCAGCGCGAAGCCGACAGCAACGAGGTCGCCGATCAGGGTGCGGCGATCGGCCGTCTGCTGTCGACGATCGTGGGTCGGGCCGCGGCCGCGGGCCTGGATGCCACACCGATGAGCGCTGGCGAATTGTGCGCGGTGGCCACCCGCGCGTTTCGTCCGGAGCTCGACCGCGAGCTGGAGACGATGCTCTCCCGCGACGAGCAGGACGAGTTGCGGTGGGACCGCACCGGGTGTGCCGGTGCGAAAGCTGAGTGGGACCACTACGTGCACAACGGCTACCGATCGGTGACCTGGGAGATGGCCGAGGCCCCGGCCGGCACGGTCACCCACGAGGCGTTGCGGCCGCTGCTGGTGCCGCGGATGGACATTCCGCGCAAACGGGTGGCCATCGTGTACCGCATCCACAACGAAGCCGAAGCGGTCAAACTCGTCGACACCGACTTCAAGAACGCCCTGTCCGCCGAACAGGCAAAGACCGGTATCGGCTCGGCCGCGGCGTCGATCCGCGTGGACAACACCCGCGCGGCGCGGGTCGAACAGCACCGCGGCGCCGGGCTGACCCGGTTCGGCATGCTGATCACCCTGACAGCCCCGCGCGACGCCGATCACCCGCAGCTGGCCGCCGAACTCGAAGGCATGACCTCAGCGGCCCGGATAGGAGTGCAGCGGGTCTACGGCGGGCAGGACTCGGCATTCGCCGGGTCGCTGGGCCTGGGCATTCTGCTGCCCGAATACGCCACGGTCAACAAGCGCCTGAGCGCCTGAGCCCCGGGGAGACGGACAACCATGACAACTCTGTTGACCTCACGTCGGCCCAACACCGCACGCGTCGAGACGTGCGAGATTCCTGACTCGGTGCGCATCGGCGGTGTGGTCGTCATGACCGCCAGCCGCTATGAGGCGCTGAAAGAAGATGCGGCGAGTAAGACCGGGTTTGCCGGTCGGGGTGCTCGGCGCCGTCTGGCCGCAGAGAATCGGCGGCGCGCCCGGGCGATCACCCGTGTGGTCGAGCAGGGCGGGTTCGACATCGAAAGCCCCGACCCCGGGCACCGGGGAACGGCGAAGCCCGGCGGCGGCCGCACGTCGATCGTGTTGCGGATGCCGGAGTGGCGCGCGACCAGTGCGCAGGTGGCCGGCGGGTTCTGGCCGTTCTCCATCGGCGCGTCCTCGCCGCTGCTGGGCACACCGCTGGGCGCGCACTTGCAGACCGGACAGGACTTCGGCTGCGATCCGCTGACCTGGTTCCTCGCTGGACTGATCACCGCCCCGATCGCGTTCGTGCTGGCGCTCAACGGGTTCGGAAAATCCTCGCTGGTGCGGCGCCTGGCGGAGGGCAACATGGCCCAAGGCCACACCTCGTTGTTCCTCGGCGACATCAAACCCGACTACGCCGACCTGACCCGCGCCAACGGCGGCCAGGTCATCACCGGCGGCTACGGGCATCAACAGATCAACCCGCTCGGCGCCGGAGCGCTCGGCGAGGTCCTGGACCAGCTGCGCGAGCGGGCCGCGGCGATGGAGGCCGATCCACAGGCCAGTCGGCGTGGCCTGGAGAAGCTGCGCGAGCAGATCACCCAGGTGAGTGCGGACCTGCGGTCGCGGCAGGTCGCCACCGTGGCCGGTCTGGTGGAGATCAACCGCGGCCGCGCGGTCGAGGACTTCGAAGACACCCTGCTGGGCTCGGCGCTGGACATCCTCTATACCCCGGTCAAGCAGCAGGGGAAGGGATTCACCGGCGCGAACCCGCCGATCCTCGAAGACCTCTACGCCGTGGTCAAGGCCGGATCGGACAGCCTGTTCGAGGACGCCGCGGTCGAGACACCTGAGGCATATGTCGCGGCGACGGCGAACCTGCTGCGGTCGTTGCGGGCGTTGGTGCGCGGGCGGTTGGGCCGGGTCCTCAACGGCCACACCACCGAGCCGATCGACGTCAACGCCCCGGCGGTGTGTGTCGATGTGTCGCGGGTTCCCAAGGGCGACAAGAAACTCAAGGCGGCTCTGCTGCTGGTGTGCTGGTCGGACGGGTTCGGCGCGGTCGAGGCCGCCCACGTCCTCGCCGACGCCGGGTTGGGTCCGCGACGCACCTTCCAGGTCATCATCGACGAGCTGTGGCAGGTCATCGGCTCTGGCGCCGGGATCGTCGACCGCGTCGACGCGCTCGTGCGTTTGAACCGCTCGGATGCGGTGTCGCTGATCATGATCACCCACTCGGTGGCCGACCTGTCGGCGTTCGAGTCTCAGGCGGATGCGAACAAGGCGATCGGGTTCCTCGAGAAGGCGCGACTGAAGTTCATCGGACCGGTCGGCACCGAAGAACTCGACCGGCTCTCCACGGTCACCCACTTCAACGCCGCCGAACGGGCCTTGGTCACCTCCGCGGCGTCCACACCGCCGCCGTCGGAGTCGGTGCTGCGCAAGCTGCGTGCCCGCATGCGGGCCGGGGATGACGCCTCGACGACCTCAGCCGACCGCCCACGTCCGCACGGTCAGGGTGTGTTCCTGCTCAAGAGTGGTGAGGACGAGCGGCCCGGTACCCCGTTCCGGCTGAACTTCACCCCAATCGAAGCCGACGGCGGCGTGCACAACACCAGCGGCCGGTTCACCGGCGTGACCACCCGATCCGGTGATGCGGCATGAGCACCCCGGAGTTCGATCGCCGCTACGGCTGGATCGACCCCGAGATTCGGGAACTGGCCGTGGCCGCAGTGCGGGAAGTCCTGCCGCATGCGCGGTCACTGTGGGCGGCGTGCACCGAAGTCTCTCAACAGTTCTCGGTGCACCCGAACACCATCAAAAACTGGTATCAGAAGGCTGTCGCTGACGAAGAGGCCGTACCGCAGGCCGGCAGCAATCTGGAGCTGGCCGCGGCGCGTGAGCAGTTGCGCGCCTTGACCCAGCTCAACGCCGATCTTATCGCGGCGCTCAAGGACCGGGCGCGGCCATGAATGACGGGGCCAAGGGGGGTCTGGCCGCAGCGCTGGCGCTGATCGTCGCGATACCGCTGATTGTCGTCACGATGCTCAGCACCGTGGTGACCGACTGCGAGACCCCCGGCTCAGGCGCGGAATCCAGTGGGGGTAACCCCGGGCAGCGGACCATGCCGATGAAAAAGGGCACCTACAGTGTGACCTCGGGTTTCGGTCCGCGTGGCGGGGCGATGCACCAGGGAACGGACTTCGGCTCCCAGCCCGGGGTGCCGATCTACGCCGCGTTCGACGGCAGCGTGTCCAAGTCGGGTCCGGCCAGCGGGTTCGGCCAGTGGATTGTGCTGTCGCACAACATCGACGGCGAACGCGTCGACACGGTCTACGGGCACATGTTCCCCCAGGACCTCATGGTCAAAGCCGGCCAGAAGGTGACCGCGGGACAGCAGATTTCCCGTGCCGGCTACAACGGCGAAGTCTCCCCACCCGGCCCTGGCGGTACGCACCTGCATTTCGAGGTGTGGGAAGGCGGCTGGGGGCAGCGAGCGATCGACCCGATGCCCTGGCTCAAAGGCGCCCGCGAACCGGGCAGCGCCCCTCCGCCACGAGCACCGGCCGGCGGCGATGCGACCGACTCCGACGTGGTGACGGTGGCGGACTGGAACAAGGTCGCCGAACACGAATCCGGCGGCAACTGGGCCATCAACACCGGCAACGGCTACTACGGCGGGTTGCAGTTCTCGGCGAGCACCTGGACCGGGTTCGGGGGAGCGAAGTACGCCCCGACCGCCGACAAGGCCACCCCGGGTCAGCAGATGGAGATCGCCAACAAGACGTTGCAGGGACAGGGCTGGGACGCCTGGCCGGTGACCTCCCGAAAGGCCGGGGTCCGCAGCAAGAAACCCGCCCCGGAGGGCACGTTCGTCGACAGCGCACCCGCCCGCGCACCACCACCCGCGCCACCGGCAGCAGGTGCACCGCGGGCGGAGACCCTCGGCGCGGTCACCGACAGCAGCGGCGAACTCGACGTGTCCAAGCCAATGGCGTCCCGCCTGGGGTCAGAGGCGCACTTCCAGACCAACACCGTGCGACTGGTCCGCGCTGTCGCCCAACGGTTCCCGCAACTGAAAACAATCGGCGGATGGCGCGCCGACGGCGGCGGATTCAGCGACCACCCCGATGGCCGCGCCGCCGACATCATGATCCCCAACGACGGCCGCGACCCGGCGAACGTCGAGCTGGGCAACCGCATCCAGCGCTATGTGATGGCCAACAAAGACGTCTTTCACGTCGAGTACACCATCTGGCGGCAGTACTACCAGCCCGCCCGCGGCCCCGGCAACGTCATGCCCGACCGCGGCGGTTGGACAGCGAATCACTTCGACCACGTGCACGTCACCGTCGACCGTTCCCCGCTCTACAACGGCGAAGACCTCGGCCGGATCCGCGATCGCGGTGGCGATGCCGGCGGCAGTAGCGGATCAGACGACTGCGCACCCGAGGGCACCCCTGGCGGCGGTGGCGGCAACGTCAAGCTCGGGACAGTGCCAGCGGACTGGGCGCGCTGGTACAACGAGGCTGGCAAGATCTGCCCGCAGATCACCTCCTCACTGTTGGCCTCGCAGGGCAAGCAGGAGACAGGGTTTCGCGCAACCGCAGTGTCCCCGGATGCGGCGATGGGACCGGGCCAGTTCATCCCCTCGACGTGGGCCACCTACGGCAAGGACTACGACCGCGACGGCCGTGTCGACCCGTACTCCCTCGGCGACGGAATCATGGCCCAGGGCCACTTCATGTGCGACATCGCCAAGCAGATCGACGGGTGGATCACCTCGGGTGCCGTCGACGAGCGCAGCGGCCCGAACAAGGACCGCCGCGACCTGTACCTGGCCGGCTACAACGCCGGCCCCGGTGCGGTGCAGTCCTCCGGCGGGTTCCCCAACCAACATCCGCGGCACTTCTCCGAGACCCGCCCCTACGCCGAAACCATCATCCGCAACGAGCCCGCATTCCGCGACTCGCTACCCGTAGAACGATAGGAGTCCCGCCATGCACCGATACCTGCACACCGGCCTTCGGCTGGCCGTACTCGGCGGCATCGCGCTGGTGGTGGCGCTCGTGCTCAGCGCGTGCGGCGGCGACAGCCCCGACCCGCACAGCGACGAGCACGCCAGCGGCCACGACCACAGCCACGAGCTTCCGACCGGCGACGGCCCGCAACCCGGCGCCAGTCCGGACGAGTCGGCAACCGAAGCGCTGCAACGCATCTACAGCTGGGAACCGGCCACCGACGCCGATTCCGGCGACGGGATGCGCCGCGCGGTGCCGTGGCTGTCCGGGGCACTACGCACCGTGGCCACCCGCGGCGGCGACGACACGGTGCGGGCGCTGCCCGAGTGGCAGCAGTGGCGCACCAACCACGACATCGTTACCGCGGCGGTGAAAGTCACCGCGCGCGCCGACCCGCCCGGCGCCCTCGACGTCGAGCGCCGCGCCCTGGTCACCCAGGACGTCATGCACGCCGACGGCACCTCCACGCCGTGGCGGCTGATGACCTTCACCCTCGCGCTCTCCCGTGATGACGACCAGCGCTGGCGGATGTGGCGCATGGACCTGATCGACACCACGACGTTAGGAGCAGCACAGTGAGCGTCCCCTACGACCCGAACAACCCCTACGCCGACGGGTACGACGCCCACGGCTACGACTCGGCAGGTTTCGACCGCGACGGCTACGACGCACTCGGATACGACCGCTACGGGTTCGGCCGGGCCGGACGTGACCGCCTGGGCCGCGACCGCGACGGGTTCTACCTCGACGGCTACAACGAGGCCGGTTACGACATCGACGGCTACGACCGTGCCGGGTTCAACCGCTACGGCTATGACCGCACCGGACACGACCGCACCGGACACCGCTCACCGGCACCACCGCGGCCGCCGACGGCTCGTGAGAGCGTCAACGGCCTGATCGGCGGAAGCCTGGTGACCGTGGCCGTCACGGCCACCGTCACCGCCCTGGTGGTGTGGCTGCTGCGGTATCTGACCGACCGCACCCCGGCCGCGGTGTGGGAACACCTCGCCAGCACGCCGCCGGTGACGCCGAGCCCGGCCAGCGCCGCGATAACCGCAGCCGCCCTCTCGGTCGCCGGGATCGCCGCGATGGTCGTGATGACCGTCTACACCCCCGGCGGGGCCGGCATGTTCCGGCTGCTGCTGGCCCTGGTCGGGGCGTGTCTGGTCATCGCGATGGCCAGCAGCCACGACGCCGCGACCTGGGTGGCCTCCACGGTCATCGTCGCCGCGGCCGGTGCCGCGATCGCCGCGCTAGCACCCACCATCCGCCCTCGAACATCAACCGCCACAACCGGAAAGGAACTGCGATGAGCACCACCACGAAGAAAAAGAACAGCGCCTCCGACGCCAAGGACTGGGACACCGCCCGAGACTCCGTGCGCGACAACGCTGACACGCTCAAAGCGATGACCAGCCACTCCGAGCTGTTCAGCTGGGCCAAAGAGCACGGCATCGACACCGGCTCGCTGTTCCGCAAGTGGAAGACCGAGCTGCGCAAACAGCTCCACGTCGACTACGACGACCTGCGGCAGAAGGCGTTCGACGCCCGCCTGGCCGAGATGGACGCCGCGGCCGAGGCCGCACCGCAGGTGATGTTGTATGCCGCCGGCGACAGCGAGGTCAACTCGTTCGCAGTGTGCTCCGAGCACGGTGAAGATCCCTGGTACGGGGAGTTCCACGACAACGACCGGGTCGACGATCAGGACAGCGCCGACCTCGAAGCCGCCCGTAAGGCGATCTACCTCGCCGGCCAGGCCCGCGAGGACAAGAAGCTCGACCTGATCGGGTTGCGGCTGGTGGTGTCCAACCACCGGGTGACCACCCGAGCGTTGCAGCGAGACATCCTCAGGCACAGTGTGTTCGTCACCGTTGAGGTCGTCGACAACGGTGAGGACAACCCGGCGCTGGAGGTCTGTCGGATGCCCGGCTTCCGCACCTGGCGTGAGGTGTCGTTGACCGACCTCCTCGACGCCGCCGAGCCCACGGCCGCCCAGGATGAGGGTGAGGTCGCCTGATGGCCGCCACACCGGGCACCTCCACCGAACCCGCCCGCAACCACTCCGACAAAGTCCTGTTCGCCGGGGTCGGTGTGGTCGTGGTGGTGTCGCTGCTGTGCTGGGCGGCATTGCATCTGGCCGGCGGGCAGACGGTGCCAGCCAACCCGTTCGCCGCGCCGATCGAGCTCGTCACCGGTGACCTGCGCTGGCCGACCGCGGCCACGGTGTGGCTGATCGTCATCCTGCTGCCGGTCGCCGCGGCCGCCGGATATGCGGTGCTGCGCTGGCGGCGCCGGCCGAAGCGCTCGCGCGTCGACACCGCCCAGCAGCACTTGGGCAGCGGCGCCGACATCGCGTCGGTGACCGAGAAGTCGGTCGCCGCCAAGGCCAGGGACCTCGGCGTCGACCAGGACGCGGCCCCGGCCGGGTTCTCCAGCACCATCGGTGTGCCGCTCGGAAAGACCCTGTCGGGCAACCCGATCTACGGATCGTTTGAGGACATGCACCTCGACATCTGGGGACCCCGCCAGGGCAAGTCCACCTCGAGGATCATTCCGGCGATCTGCGAGGCCCCCGGGGCGGTGTTGGCCACGGAGAACAAGCGCGGCAACCTCGACCACACCCGCCTGGTCCGGGAGTTCCGCGACGCCACCGGCGCCCCGACCCGGCAGGTGTGGGTGTTCGACCCGCAATCAGTGGCCAACGAGGAGCCGTGGTGGTTCTGGGACCCGCTGAGCTACGTCACCGACGAGACCCGCGCCGAAGAACTCGCCCAACTCTTCGCCGCCGGCGACGACGGCCAGGACGCCAAGAAGGACCCCTACTTCGAACCCGAGGGCGAAGACCTGCTGGCCAACCTCATCCTTGCCTCCGCGCTCGCCGGGGAACCGATCACCACGGTGTTCGAGCGGCTGGTGGTGCGCGCAGACGGCCACGACGCGGTCGCGATCCTGCGCGAGCACGACTACCCGATGGTCGCCCACGCGCTCAATGCCCGCCTGAACCTCACCGACAAGCAGGCAGACGGCATCTGGGGAACCGCGGTCAAGATGGCCAAATGTCTCCGCGGGCGCAACGTTCGGCCGTGGGTGTCGCGCACCGGTCCCGACGACCATCGTCCGCACCTCGATCTCGCCAGCTACATCCGCCGCGGTGAAACGTTGTACTGCCTCTCGCGTGAAGGTGTGGGGTCGGTCGGCCCGCTGGTCGCGGCGTTGACCATGGCCACCACCAAAACCGCCGAGGCGATCGCCACCGCCTCCCCAGGCGGGCGGCTACCGGTGCCGCTGCTGTGCGCCCTCGATGAGGCCGCCAACGTCGTGCGCTGGCCCGATCTGCCGAAGCTGTACTCGCACTACGGGTCCCGAGGAATCATCATCATGACCATCCTGCAATCGTGGTCCCAAGGGATCGGGGTGTTCGGGGAACGGCCGATGAAACTGCTCGAATCGTCGTCGAACATCTACATCTACGGCGGCAACGTCCGCGAGACCACCTACCTGGAAAGCCTGACCAAGCTCGCCGGCCAGTACGAACGCCGCGCGCTCAACGTGTCGCGGTCCAGCGGAGCGGGCAAAAGCTCTGGCTCACAGTCGGTGTCGGAGCACACCACCCGCGAGAACATCTTCACCATCCGTGACCTCGCTTCCTGGCCCCGGGGCCGGATGCTGCTGTTCTCCGCCGGCAACCCGCCGACGATCCTGCAACCGATCCCGTGGATGGACAAACCCTACGCACCACTGATCCGCCAATCACTGGCCGAGTACGGACCCCAGAAGCAGGACGACGTGGCCACACCCGCCGCGACCGTCGACACCGCTGACGAAGGAGACGCGGCATGACCGACCTGCTGATTGATGACGACTTCGACGATTTCGCCGAGTCCGACGACGACGTGGGGTACGAGGCATCGGCGTCCCCGGACACCGAGTTTGAGTCGGTCTATGAGTTCGTCGACGACCACCTCGTGCTGCTCTACGCCCGCCACGTCGAGACCAAGCCCGGGCGGCTGTGGTGCCCGCGCTGGTTCGACCACGCCGAGGCCGTCTCACGACTGGAAGCGCTGTGGCGCGCTTATGAATCGCTGCGCCTGGACCCCGCGACCGGGATGAGTGTGTGGTGGCGCGATCACGCCGACCACCACATGGCGATCCTGATGTCGGCCGACGGCCCGTTCGAGGGATGCAGCGCCGACCGAGGCCACAACCGGCCGCCGAGACCGCTTCCCACCGAGCAACTGACCGACCGCGCCCTGCGCGCCGCGATGAGCGCCACCGACGAAGAGGACACCACCGATGAATGAGCACGAGCAGGAAACCCGCGAACTCGAACAAGGCATGGAACGGGCGTTGGCGGTGGCCATCGCCCACACCTCCTCGCTGATCGAGTCATGGGCTCGTCGCGCGGCGAACAAGGCCCGCGAGAACGCCGCGGACACTGCCCCGCAGGCGCCGAACGAGGTGTACACCAACCTCGCCGCCGAAGCCGCCGACACCCAGCGGCAGGTGCGCGCCGAACTCGCTGTCGCCCAACCCAATGCCGACTACTGGAAACACGCCAGCCCCGACGAGCTCGCCCGAAAAATCCGCGAGGACTACGGCATCGAACCCGCCCGGCTGGGGGAGCGCACCCACGACCGGCACTGGGCCGAACGCGCCGACGGCCGCAACGTCATCGACCTTTACGCCATGGCCGACCGCTACGCCGAGCAGAGCGCGACCGCGGCCGCGGTCCGCGACAACATCGGTGACCTGATCCGCGACTACGGCCTCGACCCCGACGAACTGATGCGCAGCTCACCCCACGAGGCCGCCGACCGCTACACCCAATCCCGCGCCGAGCACTGGGCGCCCGGGCAGCCGCCAGCACTGAGCGCCGATGGCCGCGACGCCACCGACCGCGACGGCGTGCACGTGGCCGCGCTGCTGACCCATGCCCAAGCCGCCGACCTCGACGCCGAACAGGCCGCCGAGCTGTCAGACCTGGCCACCGAACGTGCCGACGCAGCCACCACGACCGAGGTTGGCGAACAGACCGGGCAGTCCCGAGCAGAACGCGTGGCCGCGGCGAGCACATCCGAGAGCGGTAAAGCCGCCGCGACTGCCGCCCGCGACCACCCCACTAACCCGCGCAGGGCCGCCGCCAGCGCCGGCCAGAAACAACCCACCGCCCGGCGGTCCAGCACCCTCACCGCCGACCGCCAACGCGGCCGCGGCCTCTAACCACCGACCCAGACCGAAAGGACCAGTGCAATGACTCAGTTCGATCCCAGTAACTTGCTCGCCGAGATCGAGGCCGATGACGCCGCCGAGGTGCAGGCGTTGGCCGAGCGGCAACGTCGGCGGCGGGAAGCGCTCGAACCGGCCGCGCAGCTGGCTGCCGAGATTGCGACCACGCGTGACCACTTCCTCGCCGAGGACCGCCAACGGCTGAGCCGGCTGGCGAAGTTGGTGAAGGAAGCCAAGAGGAACGGTGCACCCGCGGCCAAGCTCGACCAGTTCGACTTCGCGCCGCTGACCGCCCAGGCCCGCAGCGGCCGGGGCCGGTCCGGAGCGTCCAAGCCCCGCGCACGCCGGACCCCGGCCGCCGCGGAGAAGCCCGCCGAGCCCACGCAGGAAAGGAGCGAGCAGACGCCAGCGCCGGTGTCCATGGCCAGCTGACTACCGACCACAACCCACCCACGACAGGAGACACCATGAAACTCACCAAGACCGCCCACCGCGTCCTCGCCGGCAGCCTGGCCGCGGCGGCGCTTGCGGCTGGGGGCGTCACCCTCACCGAGGCGCCGGCCTCGGCCGGTGACATCCGCAACCGCACCTATCCCGGTTACATCCTCGGTCCGTTCGACACCAAGGAGCAGTGCGAGACAGCCCGAAGCGGGCCTAACGCCCTGGCGATGCTGACGATCTGCTGGCCGGACAAGGGCCGCTGGTACTACGGCGGTCAGGGCGCCTGACCCGACCGGCTCGCCGTCGACTCTCGGCGGCGGGCCGCAACTTGAAGGCCGGTGTCACCCGAACGGGTGGCACCGGCCTTGTGTTGTGCATCGGTGTCCGACGACGCTTCCCGGCAACAGCCTGGCGAAAGCTACGGATGGCCGTCGGCCAGTTGTTGGAGCTGCGCGTAGCGGCGGACGCCGACCTCTGCCGCGGTGACGAGAGCGGCCGCACGCCGGAAGTAGTGCTCGACGGTGTGCTCGCCCGGTACCGGAGTCCGGGCGGCGGTTAGCGCACCGCGCAGGATGGCCAGCAACATGCGTAGCCGTGGTTGCTCGCGCACGAGCTGGGAGCGCTCACTGGCCGGGTCGATCATCTCCGCGACGTCACCAGGCGCAGCCGCCACCGAGTCGAACGTAACGAGGTCCCGATCGAATGCCTCTAGAGGTTCGGGGTCCAGACGCAGCAACGCGTCGATGAGCTCCAGGAGCAGAACTTCCTGCACGGCCCGCGCAGGCCCGGGGGACGGCGTTGGGTGAGTGGTCATAGCTTCGATCATGCCGGTGATTTCGCCGCTCGCAACGCACAGCGCCGACCCGGGTTACCGGCCGCGGCCGGTATCGCGGTCCTCACCTCGTGTTCGTGGTCGCGTGTGTGCCGCGGTCGGACGTCCACCGCTGGTGCGCGTAGCGGTCACCGGCTCACGCACCGGGGTGTAGGCGCGACCAGCGTACTGGCGCTCAGTCGCTCCGATGGCAGCCCGAATCTGCGCGGCCTGGCGGGCGTGACCTTGGGCGGCCATGGCGTCGCTGATCGCCGCGCTGGTGGCCAGTACCTGCTTCATCACGGCGAGCCACAACAGGGTGGTGTCGTCGCGGCCAGCGGCCAGCATGGTCGCCGCGACCCGTCGCGCAGAGGTGCGGCTGCGCACCGCGGGTGCGCGAGTCGGGCGCCGATGCCCCGACACTGAACTCAGCGAGTCCGCGAGCCGGTTGAGGTGCACGGCATCAGCAGGGTTGGCGGTGCGCGCAGCAGCACCGACGGCGGCAGCAGTGTCGGCCGCCGCGGCGTGCCAGCCCCGTGAGGTCTTGTCGCTGACACCGGTCACGGTGCGCTCCCACCGACGCGCATCCTCGTGCGCACCACGCGCAGCATCCGGGGTGGCCTGCCGCGTGCCCGCGGCGTCGCTGCGGGTGCGCGCCCAGGCTGCGGCCGCCAACTTTCGATGGCTCTCGCTGTCGGGCCACCGGTCGCGCAGGTCTTTGAGCGCGAGGCCGTCGAGGTAGCTGGCGTTGCGCCAGATCGGTTTCCCGTCGGCGTCAGCGGCGATGCTCGGGCGCAGCGCGACAACGTAGCCGGTGACTTCGGTGGTGGAGCCTTTGGCGAAGCGTGGGCGCGCCAGCAGCTCGGGGTGGGCGCGCAGCGCAGCCGCGTAGTCGGCTTCGGTCGCCGCCGTGCGTGCGATCGGGGAGAGGAGGTCGCGCAGCCGCGCGGACACGTCAACGTCGTCGCCGGGAGCGGTTGTGCCGCGTTCAGTGGTCGCCGTGTCGGCGGTGCGCTCCTGCCCACTCGCGCGGGTATCGGAGTCGCGGCGGGTATGTGTGCCGGGGGCACGCTCGTCGGCGTGATCCCACGCCGAGCGCGCATCCGCACGGGACTTGTCGTCGTCGATCCAGCCCTCCCGCAGGCGGGGCAGCGAGAGGTCTTCGGCGAGCTTCTTCCCGCCGTGCATGACCGGCTGGCCGTGTTTGTTGGCGTACTCCGATGCGGGCAGTCCGACGCTGAATCCGGTGACCACGCTCGGATCGCTCTTGTCGTAGCGGGCCGAGCGGATCACCAGTCCGTCGGCGCGCACCAGACGCACGAACTCGGCCTCGCTCTCCGCGGCCGCGGCGGCGACCCGAACCCGGCGCGCCAGCATCACCGACGGAGCCTCAGCGATACGCGGCTCGGCCCCGTCGACACCGCGGGTGGCGGCATCTTGGGCGTGCGAGCGGCCGCGGGCTGCCATGTTCTTGGTGTAGCTCGACAGCATTTCCATGCCGTACTTGGATTCCAGATCACGGGCCACGCGTTGCGCGCGAGCGTAGTCGCCCTCGTTGCCGCCGCGGGTCGGGTGCGGTCGCCACTTGGCGACCACGCTGCCGTCATCACGCACCCGCGAGGCGGCGATGTGAATGTGGTCGCCGCCGTTCTTGGTCACCCCGTGGCGGATGGCGACCCAGCGTGCATCGGCAGCGTCTGGGTCGTCGAAACCCATGCCTTCCATGAAGTCGTGCGCGATCGCTGACCATGTCGCGTCGTCGAGCGCCGTAGCATCTGGCGGCAACGACAGCGAGCAGTGCCACACGTTCTCATCGCGGGTCGCCTCGGCGATCGCAGCTTTGCCTTTCACGCCGCGCTCCTGGGCGGCTTTGAGTGCGGCGGTGTCACGTCGGGTGACCTCGGTGCCGAACACCACCCGCGCCTCATCGAGTGCATGACCCAGCTCGTAGGCATCCCCGCGCTGCATCTCCGCACCGGCACCGCCAGCAGCGAACACTGCACCCGAGGACGCAGCAACCACATGCGGGTTGGTGTGCTCATTGGCCTTGCCGGGGCCGGCCAGATACATCACCAAACCCTGCATCCGGGCGCCCGAAGAGATAGCCGGAATCATCGGCATCTACACCGACCAGCCTTCACCCTCGGCGGCGGTGATCGGACCACTCGTGGCGCCGCGCTCGCCGTCGGTGTCGGGCTTCTTGGTCGCGGGAAACGACACCGCGAACACCGCACCGAACGCATCACGCACCCGATCCGAAGCCCGGTGCACCGCATCGACGGCGGCCTCGAAATCGGCCGGCACCGCACGCTCGGTATTAGCGTGCCGCGCGATCTGATTCATGTTCACCGCCAGCCCCGACAGCAGATTGCGGATGTCGGCGGCCTCCTTCCACGCCGCGACCTTCTCGGCGTGATTCACCGGCGCACCACCGGCAGGGGACAGGGCACCAGTGACCAACAGCCGTTGCACCGTCATGCCCGCCTCCTCGGCGCGGTTGCGCAACTCGGCATCCTCGGCCGGGCTTACCTTGACCACGATCCGCGCATCCCGGCCTCCGGGATGGTTGCGGCGACGTCGACGACCAAACGCGCGATGAGTGTTCTCTGACTCCGCCATCGCGTGTCCTCTCTGTGCATCGTTCCCGGCGTCCGCCGGTCAGCCCAGCGCAGCGACCCCACCCGTGGGGATCACCGCGCCGACCGCCGGTCTGTGTCCTCACCGTACCGACGACAGGGACGGTGAGCAAGGTTTAGGGCATCTAAACGATAACTTGCTCCCGCGAGCTCCCGCGAGGCGGGGCTTTTCGTTGCGAGCGCGCGTGCGCGCGGGGTTACCAAGTCCACGCGCAGCGTGGTCGCTTTCCGCCGCTGGGACAGCGGCCCACCGAGCGGAGGCTGGTGGCGAAACGTCGGCTGGGGACAGCAGAGGAGTGGGCGGTTGGTCGCCTCTCGGTGTCCGGCCGGCGGCCCGCCAGACCTCGCCGAAGAGAGAGTGTCGGGGCAGGCTCGTAGAGTGCTGCCATGACCGACTCCGCAGGTGCCGGGACCGACGATCCGTACCTACCGCTGGCGTTCTCGATGCACTCCACCCCGGGCGCGTACGCGGTCCTCGCCGGCGCCGGGGTCTCCTTCGACGCGGTACCGACCGCGTGGGAGATCGTGGTCGACCTCGCGCAGCGGATATGCCGTGTCCGCGGCGACGAAGCGGCCGCCCAGTCGTTAACCGGTGACACGGTCGAGGACTGGTTCGCCGCGACCTTCGGCAAGCCGCTGACCTACGGCGGCATCCTCGCCGAGGTCGCGCCGGCACCGCACGAGCGAGGCGCGGTCCTACGCGAGTTCTTCGAACCCGCCGACACCACCGACGCCGCGGTGTTACCCGAACCGACCGCCGCACACCGGGCGATCGCGCGACTGGTCGCCGACGGCACCGTGCGAGTGATCGTGACGATGAACTTCGACCACCTCTTCGAGACGGCGCTGCGCGAAGTCGGCGTCGAACCGGTCGTCGTGGCCACCGACAGCGCCGCGCAAGGATTGCCACCACTGCACACCGTTGAGTGCTGCGTGGTGCACCTGCACGGCAGCTACCGCGACGCCAGCTCCATGCTCAACACCGACGACGAACTCGGCACCTACAAGCCACACATGCACGCGCTGTTGCGTGACATCGTGTCCTCGCACGGACTTCTGATCGCCGGGTGGTCCGCGCAATGGGACCACGCCCTGCGCGACACACTGCGCGGCCACTACCGACCCTTCTACACCTCCGCATGGATCAACCCGAGCCCGCTGCGCGGCGATGCTCGAGAAGTCGCGACCGCCCTCGGTGCGCGAGCTTTCGAGGCGACTGCCGACGAAGCATTCCCCCGACTAGCCGACGCGGTGAGCGCGATGCGCACCCGCAGGGCGCGTCACCCAATGACCGCCGCGGTGATCGTCGACCGCATCAAACGCGAGCTGGCCGGCGCACAGCCAGCCATCACCGCCCACGACACCTTCGCCGCCGAGACCGGCCGCCTGGAAGGACTCGACGCGCTCAACCTCACCCAGTTCCACCTCAAAGACCGCAGCGAATACGACACACTGGTAGCTCAGATCGACGAGGGTTGCACCGTGCCGGTGGCCGCGACAGCAACCCTGGCCCGGTGGGGAACCGCCGACACCGATCGGTGGTGGCTACCCGTCATCGAGCAGTGGGCACACGTTACCCGTGCCAGTGGCCACACCAAGGCGCTCGAACTACCCACGCTGGTCGCCACCCGCCTGGTCTACGCCGCCGCCCTCGGCGCGATCGCCGGCAACCGCTACGACACCCTCGTGCGGACCTTCACCGTGACAACAGTCGACGACCGACTGAACAGATCCCTGCTCGCCCTCACCGACTGGGCGCGGCAACACAGTGACACCAGCGACAGCGCGCAACGCACCGCCATGCGCGACGGATTCAACGAAACTGTGCGGGAAGCACTCGGCCTCAGCCAGGGACGGTTCGACACCCTTTGGCAGGAATTCGAGGTGCTCCGCATGACCACGCAGATCATGACCGCCCAACACTTCCGCGCTCACCAAACCCGCGCCGCAGAGCCTCTGGCCGCCGAACAAGCGGCCCGCTCCCACGACCCAGATAGCGACCATCACCGCCGCACTGTTGGTGAACTCGTGGAGGCGCTGCGCCCGCTAGCGGCCATGGCCACCAGCTACCGCCCGCACATCGAAATGCTGGACACCATGCACCGCGCCGGCGGTAGGGAACGCTGGATCAGCCCCATCGCCCAACGCCTCATCGAGCGCCCCGACCGCGAACTCATCGACGCTCTCGGAACGTTCGTGGACGACAACTACCCCGCGCACCGCGCATCGGCGGTCGCTGTGGCACTACGCGCAACGGCGGCATGCCTCGACCAGCTCGCCGACCAAGCCAGCCACCACACCCGCACCCGAGCGCCGCTCGTGGCGGCAATCCTCCCAAACGAAGTGTGGCTCGACGACGAAACGCGAACCTGACCACCCAGCACGGGCAGGTCGGTCAGCGTTCGCGGCCCTCAGACCCTCGGTCATAGCCGCCCCCGCGACGGCGGTCGCTACTCGGCGCCGCCCGCGTACCTGACGTGGGGGAGCGTCGAGAGGTCCCGCGGCCGGCGATCCGAGCCGCGCGCTGCGCGGCGCTCTCCTCCGACTGCGGTGCGGTACGGCCGAAGGTGGCGGCGGTATCGCCGCGGCGTTTGTGCTCGATCATGGCGGCGAAGATGTCCGCTGAGCGGTGCGCGTCGCGTGCACCCTCGGTCGCGCTCAGCGCTCCGGGCGGCGTCTGTCCGAGGCGGTACACGCCGGGGCGCAAAGCCTCGGTGAGGTAGCTGGAATCGACGGTGGCCATCGCGACGTGGCGGGCAGCGTGTACGGCGGACGCATCAACGCGTCGCCAGTCGATCTCCCAACCCGCTGATTGAAGGTAGCGGTGGAAGAACACCCGTTGGGTGCGTGAGTTGCCGTCACGAAATGGGTGCACTCCGGTCAGCTCACCCCAATGATCGGCGACGGTAGCAATCGCAGAGTCGCGGTCGCGGGCAGACGGACGGCGGCGGTCGATCGCGGTGAACACTCGTCGCAGCTCGCCGTCGAGGAACTCCGCCCGGCAATGCACCATGCCCATGGCCGTAGTCTCCTCTCCGCGGCGCCGCGGTTGACCCGCCCACGGGTAGACGTCTTGGAGGATGTAGGCGTGCAGGGCTTGTAGGTGAGCGAAGTCAAAGCTGCCGGTGACCAGATCCGGATGCTCGTCGAGTTCGCTGACTCGCAAGTACGCCGCACGGCGCTCGTAGTCGCGTAGGTCCTCAGCATGAGTGAGGCCGGGCAGGTTCTCAGGTACCTGCCCGGCCTCGGGGTCGTGTGATGTCACGGCCGCGTCGTCAGCTCCGACGTCGGCGAAACTCATCGCGCAGCTGCGCCAACTCCTCATCGACCGTCGACTCACCGCGCAGCACACGACGCGCAGCGTCGACATCCGCGGCGGTTGGCGGCATGCCGGCCATAACGTGGCCGGCGGTAGCAGCGGCCAGGACCTCGTCCTCGGTGCGCGTCTGGCGGGTGTGCGGTGCAGCCATGTCAGACCTCCTCATCAACAGTGATTCTACGTGCCCGGGCGGTGCTGATCAGGGTGTGCAGTTCGTGCGCGCGTAGCTAACGCGACCGCTTCGGCGATCGCCTCGCTGTCGGTGAACTCACCGCGCGCGTCGCGAGTCAGGAACTCGATGTCCTCACGTTGCGGGCACCAACCGTCGAGAACGTTGTTGTCGATCGCTTGCACTACTCCGCGGATCTGAGTGTCGGTGAGACCGTCGAATAGCTCCGGCCAGCGCGTGATCCATCTCGAATCGGTCATCGCAAGCGCTCCATTGTCGTGGCCTCGCGTCAGACCGACGAGAGGATGACAGCGTAGATGATTGCGAGAACGCCGAGACCGGCCGCGGCCCGGTAAATGGGTTGGGGGTCACGTACTTTGCTCTGCCATTGTCCGAACAGGGTGAGTCCAACCCCAATGAGCAACAGCACAATCGCGGGGCCAAGGATGATCAGCGTGGGCATGGACACTCTCTATCAGTGGGGTCTGTCAAAACAGGGCGATTTGCTCGCGGGCGGCGACTTCGGCGGCGCGTTGGTGGGCTTGGTCGGCGGCGAGTTTGACGGTGGCCTCGGGCAGTGCGAGGTCGTGGGCGATGTCTGTCCAGCTGCGGCCGTGCTCGCGCATGTCGGCGGCGAGGTCCTGGATTTCGCGGTCCTGGGCGTGGGGGTCGTCGTCGGTCATCGCGGCGTGCCTTTCTGTTCAGATGCCACGTGTGCGGTGGGTGTTCGGTTAGAAGAGGGCTCGATAGCCGAGGCGGCCGAGGGTGGACTCCGACAGCCATTTGTCCGGCGGTTCACCTGTGCTGTCGAGCTGGTAGCAGGTGTCGTAGTGGTCGTCGCCTTCGGCGAGCACCGTTCCGGTGTCGTCTGCCCACATGACATGCAGCACGTCGAGGTCGAAGGGAACCAGGCCGAGCACGAGGATGCCCCGGACTATTGGCGCGGGTTGACGTACCTGCCAACAGGTACTCCCGGGCAGGAATTGCAGGTCCGGGTAGTCGACGTCGTGCAGGGTAGGTTGCATTTCGAGCAGCTGCGCGGTGCCCTTACAGCGCCGCCACGGCTGGCTGGTCTCGCGCATGCATCGGCAGTCGGGGTGGGTGCACGCGCGGGTGTCGTTGGCCGCGGAGTGGTGTGCGGCAGCGGAGTGGTGTGCGGCAGCGAGATGACCGCATAGCCAGCACAGGTCGACATCGGTGTCGATGGTGTTGGTGTCGGACATCGCGGTGTTCTTTCCGTTTCAGATGCGGGCGAGGGTGTCGCGGATGGCCAGCCACCGGGTTTCGGCGGTCTGCTGGTGTCCGGTGAGGGCCGTCCAGTGGCCGGCGAGTTCGGCGGTGGGGCGCTCGGCAGTCACTTGGGTCATGCGGGCCAGTAGTGCGCGGTAGCCGCGGCGGTACCAGCCGTCGATGAGGGCGGCGGCGAGGTGGGGCAGGTCGGCACTGTCGGCGACGGGGCGGCCGTGTCGGGGGGAGGCGATTTCGAGCATGACGCTGCGGGTGCGGGTGGTCTGTCCTCGATCGGCTAAACGCGCATTGACCAGCACGGGTGTGGCGGGGCTACCTTCGTCGAGCAGGGTCACGACGGTGTCGAAGACGTCTTGATGCACGGCGCTGAGGAACACCACACTGCCGGCGGGAAGGACGGTGGTGGTGGTGGTGTGGGCGTCGCGGTCGGCGCGCGAGCCGATCAGCGCTTCGACGACCTGGCGGGCGCGGGCCGGTGGTGCCCACAGCAATGCGGTGAGCATGTCCAGTTCCAGGGCGAGGGTGTTGTCGAACTCGGCGGTGTCCTCTCCGACAGCTCCGGTGAGGGTGAGGTCGTCACCGCTGGCAACGGTTTCCAGTTCGGGCAGCGGTTCGATCGCGGTGGCCGGCGGTTGCGGCACATCAACGGGTGCGACCTCGGGGTTCTCGGCCATGGCGATCACCTGCTGTCTCCTTGTCGTCTCAGTGGTTAGGCGACGTCGCTACGGACGCCGGTGAGGTCTTCGTGTGCCCACTGTTCGCATTGGGCGGCCAGTTCGGCGAGCTCGTCGCCGTAGCGGGGATCACCCTCGGCGTAGGCGCGTTCAGACTTCGCCCAGTAGGCCACGGCACGCTGCGCGTAATCGGTGGTGTTGGTCATGACGAGGACTCCTGTTCTCTTCATGCGGCGACCGCGAGTGCCTTGACCCGGTCGGGGCGGAATCCGGACCAGTGTTCGTCTCCGGCAACGACAACGGGGGCTTGCAGGTAACCCAGGCTCATCACGTAGTCGCGTGCAGTGTCGTCGGTGCTGATGTCGACCACCTGGTAGTCAAGGCCCTGCTTGTCGAGGGCTTTGTAGGTGGCGTTGCACTGCACGCATGCGGGCTTGGTGTAGACGGTGATCGTGGTGTTCTCGCTCATGGCGTCGGCCCTTCTCTGGTGTCGTCGCGAGTGCTTGTCTGTGCATCTATTGTATCGCGTATTATGGTGTCGTGCAACCGTTTTCGCTGTTCACAGGATGTTTTCAGGGTGTCTGGTGGTGGTGCTTTCCCTGATATCTGCCGCCCATACGCCCAGGCGGGGTGGGTCAATGAAGTGCAGGGAAGAAGTCGCCGCGAAATAAGCGGCGCCGAGCGCCAGCGAGGCAGAGCGCGTGGCGAGTTGTTGCCGAAGCGGAATTGACGCGGTCCGGTTGGGCGCCATGACAATTCGGCAGGTCAGGCAAAGCCCCGGCGGTGGGCCACCGATGTCACACCTGGCCACTGGGCAGCGGGTGTGTCTGAAATGTGGGTCAGGACAGGGGAAAGGGTAGGGGTGTGCACATCGGGGGAGTTCGCACCCCTGCCCTTTCCGTCCTGTGAGGTGCGGGCCTGGTGAGGTTGTGTGGCAACGCCCGGTAGGTCCGCTCGGCCACGATAGCAAAGATCGGGTTTGCTGTCCGCGCTCGACGAGACCCCTGGGGACACGGTGGAGCGCCGCCAGGGGCAGGGAGGGAAGGGGAGGGGAATGTGCGGCGTTCTGGGGGGAGCTCGCGCCCTCCCCTTCCGTCCTGGAAGGGGCGAGTCATGGTTGATGTGGCAACACAGTGATTCGCGAGCAACACGTTAGCAAGCGCAGTGGTGTGCTGTCTGCGGATGCACGGTGTGGGGTGTGCCACTCGCGGGGGTGGGCACGCTGGGCGGTGGGCGTGGCGCGAAGCGCCTGCGGTGCTTGGCGGTTCGATGCCCGAAGCACCGGACCCGCCCCGCCTGCGCGGGGTGGGCCCGGGCTCGGAAGTCAGGCCGTGGCGGCGTCCTCGGCGCTCTCGGCGGCCGCGTCGGCGCGGCGGTGGCCTTGGAGTTCGGGGTAGGGCACGGTGTGGCGGATCATGCGGCCGCCGAACGGTGCCGGTGTTTCGACGCTGACAGTCTTTGTGTTGGTGCGCAGCACGGGCGTCCATCCGTGGTGACGGATCTTGACCAGGTCACCGGCGGTGATGGTGTCGGGACTGTAGTCGCCGGCCTGGCCGTCGGCGATCTGGGCGGTACGCACGTCTGTCCAGTAAGTGATGTTCGCGGCGCGTTCGGCCATGCGGGCAATGATGCGGTCGCGGTACTCACCGGTGGCGGCGGTGGTCTTCTCGGTGTGCTTGACGCCTCGGCCGTCGGTGAACAGGGTTCGGGTGTGCCCGTCGAGGGCGCGCTGATCGGCGCGCTGCTCGGCTTCGAGTTTCTGGATCCGGTTCGCCACGGTGACCGGGCTGTACCGGAGTTCGGTCGTGCGGGCGGCGGATTCGGCACGTTGGGAGGCGTGGTCGGCGTCGCGGTCGGCAGCGACGGCTTTACCGAGGGCAGTGTGTGCCCGGTCGATCGCGCGGCGGTGCCGGCCTTCGCTATGGTGGCCGACCTTGACCGGCTCTCCGCCTGGGGGCAGCGCCTCGGTGGCGCGTTGCTCGGCCGACCAGGCGGCCTCGGCGTCGGCGGCGCGGCGGCCGGCCTTGTTCTCGAGTGCGGCGACACGCTCGGCCTGACGCGCGGCTCGGTCGGCTTCGGCCTGGGCGGGGTCGCGGTGGCTGCGGTCGATCTCGACGGTGACGGTGTGGCCGGCCTCCTCCAACGCGCGGGCGGCGCGGCTGATCTTGTGCTCGTTGGGCTGGCGGTCACGGCTGGACTGAATGCCCATCAGGCCGAGCGAACGAAACCAGCGAAACCCGTTCGCCTTCAACAGTTCGTAGGTGCCGTCACCTCGGATCATGCCGTCGGCGAGGGTGCCGTCGGCGGCGGTGTGGGTGATCGTGATCTCGGTCATGGCGTGGTTTCTCCTTCGGTGTGGTGGGTGAGGGTTAGGCGGTGGTGTGGGTGGTGAGGTCGGTCAGGCGCAGCGCGGCGGCGATGGCGGTTCCGGCGTCGTTGATGCGGTAGGTGGAGATGTGTTCGCCTCGGTGGGTTAGGCCGCGATCCTCGGGCAAGGCGAGGAGGCAGAACTGGCCGCTGTGCAGGCGGTTGTAGTCGAGGGTGGTGACGTCGACGGCGGCCAGGAGCTCGGCGAGGTGGTCGTTGTCGGCGAGGAGTTCGCGGGTGACGGTTTGGACGGCGGCGGGGGAGTAGTGGCGTTCGACGTTCACGCCGTCGCAGCCGTAGCGGACCATCTCGGGCAGCTGGTCGGTGCTGATGGCCACGAGTCGGTCGGGCAGGGTGTCGTAGCTGTCGGTCATGCCGTTGAACGAGGCGGACCGGAAGCCGTCGACCACCGCCTTGACCTCGGATTCGCGGGGGCCGTCGGTCCACGAGACGCCGATCCAGGCCGAGCCGGTGCCCCGGCCCTGGCGTACGGAGAACTTCACGCCGGGCCAGCTCGCCCGCAGGGTCTTGCGCATGATGGCGGCGGTCTCTTTGGTGCTGTAGCTGACGGTCATTGGTGACCCCTTCCCGTTGTGAGTGCTGGTTTGCGTTTGCACCGGCCATCTCTTCGCCGACGCGAGTGGGCCGCCAGGGTCACAGCGACAAAAGTCATCCGGGCCGGAGGCCTGTAACCCGTAGGGCGGATTAGTTTTTCGCTGTGCGCCCTTGCGGCACGGGAGTGGCGGTAAGAGAATGAGCGGGGCAACGCAAACCAACTCAGCCCGAAGGGCCCGGGGCGCGGCGTAGCCGCTTCCGATCAGGTGACGGCGCAGCCGGCAGACAGACCGCGACCAGTCGCGTTCGGTGACCTCATTTCGGGAACGCGGGCACACCGGACGCAACCAGGCAGACGTGGATCTCAATGCGGGAAGGCAAGCCCGCTTCGTCGAGATCAGTCGTCTTGTCGCCTGCATCGATGTGTGTCAATATTTACGTGTGTCGAATAAGAATCTCCTGCTGCCACCGGGCCGCGGCCTCAGTAGCGTCGAGACCGGGGCTGTCACCCCACTGCTGAAGGCGCTTGCGGATCCGGTTCGGCTGCGGTTGCTGTCGGAGGTCGCTGCGCATCCGGGCGGCGAGGCGTGCGTGTGCGACATCTCGGGACCGTTCGAGCTGTCGCAGCCGACGATCTCGCATCACCTGAAGGTGCTGCGCCAGGCGGGTCTGGTGACCAGCGAGCGCCGCGCGACCTGGGTGTACTACCGCGTGAACACCGAAGCGCTGCAACAACTGTCGGACCTGCTGCGGGATCTCGCCACGGTCGTGGGGGAAACGCGGTCGTGTGAGGCGGACCAGTGACCGCCACCGACACCGCGGTCGCGGGCAAGTTGTCGACGCTGGACCGGTTTCTGCCGGTGTGGATCGGCGCCGCGATGGTCGCCGGACTGCTGCTCGGTCGAGTCGTCCCCGGCCTGGGTGACACTTTGGCGGCGGTCGAACTCGACGGCATCTCGCTGCCGATCGCCCTCGGACTGCTGATCATGATGTATCCGGTGCTGGCCAAGGTGCGCTACGACCGACTCGACTCGGTCACCGGCGATCGTCGCCTGCTGCTGGGATCGCTGCTGCTGAACTGGATCGTCGGACCCGCGTTGATGTTCGCGCTGGCCTGGCTCCTGCTCCCCGACCTACCGGAGTACCGGACCGGACTGATCATCGTCGGTCTGGCCCGATGCATCGCGATGGTCATCATCTGGAACGACCTGGCCTGCGGCGACCGCGAAGCCGCGGCCGTCCTCGTCGCACTCAACTCGGTGTTCCAGGTAATCATGTTCGCCGTGCTGGGCTGGTTCTACCTCTCGGTGCTACCCGGATGGCTCGGCCTGGAACAGACCACCATCGACACCTCGCCGTGGCAGATCGCGAAATCGGTCCTGATCTTCCTCGGAATCCCCCTGGTCGCCGGCTATTTGACCCGCCGCATCGGCGAGCGAACCAAAGGCCGCGACTGGTACGAATCCTCGTTCCTCCCGCGACTCGGTCCGTGGGCCCTCTACGGGCTGCTCTTCACCATCGTCATCCTGTTCGCCTTACAGGGCGAACAGATCACCTCGCAACCCTGGGACGTCGTGCGGATCGCGCTCCCGCTGCTGATCTACTTCGCGGTTATGTGGGGCGGCGGATTCGTCCTCGGCGCCGCGATGGGGCTCGGTTACGAACGCACCACCACGCTCGCGTTCACCGCCGCCGGCAACAACTTCGAACTCGCGATAGCCGTCGCGATCGCCACCTACGGTGCAACCTCCGGCCAGGCCCTGGCCGGAGTCATCGGCCCACTCATCGAAGTGCCCGTCCTCGTTGCCCTCGTCTACGTGTCCCTGGCACTGCGGAAACGCTTCACCAGCCCGACCACCGCCTCCAGCCCAGATGTATCGAAGGAGCCCGTTCCCGATGCCTGAGAATGTGTTGAACGGGCAACTGAGTCGCGGCGAACACCGCGCCCAACCCGAGCTGTTGATGCCCCATACCGTGCTCGCCCGCACTGCCGCTGACCTGGCCGCCAAGTACGAGGGTGTGGTGTCTCGCCAGACGGTGGAACGCTGTGTGTTTGAGTCCTACACCGCGTTACGGCGCACCTCCCGGGTGCACGCACATCTGACGACCTTGGCGGGACGATTCGCGGCTGATCGGTTACGCGCCCTGGCCCAGGCGGCGGGGGCGGTACCCAAGGATGTGCCCGAGGTTCTCTTCGTCTGCGTGCAGAACGCCGGCCGCTCGCAGATGGCCGCCGGATTGTTGACCCACCACGCGGCCGGGCGGGTACACGTGCGCTCAGCCGGATCGGCACCCGCGCACTCGATCAACCCGACCGTCGTCGAAGCAATGACCGAGATCGGCGTCGACTTGGGCACGCAGTACCCCAAACCGCTCACCGACGATGTAGTCGCCGCCGCCGACGTGGTGGTGTCGATGGGCTGCGGCGACGCGTGCGCGATCTATCCCGGCAAACGCTATCTGGACTGGACGGTCTCAGACCCCCAGGGCCGTCCCCTCGACGAGGTTCGCGCGATCCGCGACGACCTTGACGCCCGAGTTCGTGCTCTTCTCACCGAACTCACCACCGAACGTGTGTGACGTATCTGATGTTCCTTCACAGCTGAAAGGGCTTGTGTCTCATGTCTTCCTCTCGGCCTAGTGTGCTGTTTGTGTGTGTCCACAACGCTGGCCGATCGCAGATGGCCGCAGGCTTCCTCACCGCCTTGAGCCAGGGCAGGGTCGAGGTCCGCTCCGCCGGATCAGCCCCAGCTGACTCGATCAACCCGGCCGCTGTCGAGGCGATGGCCGAAGCCGGTATCGACATCTCCGCACAGTCACCGAGAATCTTCACCCCCGACACCGTCGAATCCTCCGACGTGGTGATCACCATGGGCTGTGGCGATGCATGCCCGGTGTTCCCCGGCGTCAGCTACCGGGACTGGGCCCTCGACGACCCAGCCGGCCAAGGCATCGACGCGGTCCGCCCGATCCGCGATCAGATCCGCGGACTCGTCGCGGACCTGCTCAACGAACTGGTACCCGCCGATCAGCAGGTCGGCCAGTGAGCACACCACCGCAGGTGCTGTTCGTGTGCGTGTCCAACCGCGGCAAATCGGTGATGGCCGAACACCTCACACCGACAGTCACCGACCGGATCACCCCGTCCTCGGCCGGCACCAGCGCGAAAATCGGCGGCCAGGTCAACGAGCTGTCCGCCCAGGTACTCGCCGAAGTCGGCGCCGACGTCGCCGGACATCAACCGCGCCAACTGACCGACGACCTAATGCAAGCTGCGGACCTCGTCGTGGTGGTCGGCACCGCCGACGTCACCCCACCCGACGGCGTCGCCCTCGAGGTGTGGAACACCGACGAACCCTCCGAACGGGGCATCGACGGTATCGAACGGATGCGGCTGATCCGCGACGACATCACCAACCGGATCCGCACCCTCGCCGACCGCATCGCACGGTAGGCGAGAGCGCGAGCCGCGACCCCTCAGCAGCAGGCCGTGCGCTCCTGAGCCGGTTCGGCGGCGTTGCCGCCGCAGCACACCGAACCCTGCTCGGCGCCATCAACAGCGTTCTGCTCCAACACTTTCGGGCTGGTGCCGAAAGTGTCGGAATCAGCCAGCACGGTGTAGACCTCCCACTTCTCCTTCGCCGGCCCGGTCACCCACACCTTGTCCTGCGTCGCGAAACAACAGGTGGAGTTGATCTCCTCCTGCGTGAACAGGCCCTCGCCGGACAGGCGGGCGATCTCAGCGTGCACCTTCTCGCTGGACTCCACCTCGACGCCGAGATGGTTGATCGTGCCGCCCTGGCCGGGATTCTCCAGCAGGACCAGCTTCAGTGGCGGCTCGACGATCGCGAAGTTGGCGTATCCCGGCTTGCGCTTGGCCGGGGTGGTGCTGAACAGCTTGGAGTAGAACTCGATCGCGGTATCGAGATCATCGACATTGAGCGCGAGCTGCATACGGGACATGACCATCACCTTCACCTGTGAGACATATATCGAACTACGGTCACCATGCAGGGTGCCCACCTTTTCGACATATGTCAAGGACGAGGGTAGGGTTGGGTCATGCCGAAGACCTTGCCGATGGTCGACATCAGTGCCCCGATCTGCTGCGCGCCGGTATCCGCGGCCCCGCTCGATGACGACACCGCCCTAGAAATCGCTCTGCGGCTCAAGGCGCTGGCCGATCCCGTCCGGATCAAACTCGTCTCGATCCTGCTCGCCGACACCGGGAACGGGATCTGCACCTGCGACCTCGCGACCGCGGTCGGCCTCACCGAAGCCACCACAAGCCACCACCTGGGGCAACTCCGCAAGGCCGGCATGGTCGCACCTGACCGACGAGGAATGAACGTCTACTACCACGCACGGCCAGAGTCATTGGAAGCGCTACGCAGCGTTCTCAGCGCCACCACAGGGTGCTGCTGAACCGGCACCGTCGGCGATAGCCCAGGCGGCCGTTGACGCTAAGCGTGGGTTCGGCGTGGGTGTCCATTCTCGGTTGTCGCGGATCAGCGCACACGACGTCTACCAGCCGTCTCGCCAGTGCAATGAGGGCGTGGCCGTGTGAGCGTTTCTCAGTGCGCTTACGTTGGTAGAACTCGCGCGACGGGCCGTCGCACTGGGCGCTGCTGAGGGCGGCCATGTAGAAGACCTTGCGTAGTCCGCGGTGATAGCGCTGCGGTCGTCGAAGGACTCCATGCCGGTTTCCGGAGTCATGGAGCACTGGGGCGAGTCCGGCGTATGCGGCAAGTTTGGCTGCTGATCCGAAGGATTCGAGGTCACCCCCGGTGTAGGAAATCAGTTCGACACTTCCGATCGTCCCGATACCCGGGACCGACTGCGATATGCGAGCGTGGCGGCGCCGACCCGTAGCCTCGGCGATCTGTTTGTCTACGTCGGCGATCTGGCGCGTGAGCAGAGTCAGAGAGGCTGCCGCTGCGGTCACCAGGCGAGCGGTCGCTGCCTCCTCTCCGGGCAGGACGACGGTCTGCCCGGCCGCGAGCTGCACCAGGCCCGAGAGCACGTGCGACGACTGCAGACAGCTTACGAACTCGCCCGCTAGCCAAGTGCCACGCCACAGGAGCACTCGTGGCAAAGTGAGCTGTTGTGACTGCCCATCTGAGTACGCGGCCCTGGATGATCCTCCGGCGTATCGCTGCTCGAGTCGCTGAACAGCGAGGCACCGATGCCAAGGACGCCGGGGGTGAGCCATCGCCGATTCTGAGCGTCCTCGCGACCGGTGTCGTCGGTATCCATCGCTGCGGCGGTCAGTGCGCGGCGGGCACCAGCAACACCGGACGCCGGGCGTGATGGACCAGGGCGGAGGACACCGATTCGCCAAGGAAACGCTCCATCAGCGACATGACGCCGCCGCGGGAAGCGCCGATAACGATCATCAGAGCGTCATTGGCGTCTGCGATGGCGGTCAGCAGGTGGGAAGGTGTTCCTTCCCGCGAGTAGTAGGTCCAGTTCCCGCGGCTCTCGGCCAATATAGTGCAGGCATCGACGCGTTCGGATTCGACGGCATCGGCGATGCGTTGTTCCCAATCGTCGCTGTCCGGGTCGATCGGCAGATCGTCGTTGTCGACGATGTGCGCGACGTGCAGGTATCCGTCGAGGCGTGCGGCGAGGTTAATCGCGTACGTCAACGCGGTGTGGCTGGCGGGATGTCGATCGAAGCCGACGACCAAATGGCAGTCGGGTTCACCGGCACTGGGACCGTCCACGTATAGGGGGCTTCGCCAGTCCCGCAGCTTTTCCCGCGGTGGCGGGTCCGTCGGGTCCGTCTGATGGTGATGGTGGTCGGTCATCGCGCCTCCTCATAGACCAGCGAGTGCGAGGCCCGCGCCGCCCGCGGCGATAGTGACAGCCAACGAACCGAAAGCGTTCACCGCGCCGGCCCCGTAGCGTCCGCGCTGGATCAGTTGCACCGTTTCGAAACTCGCCGTACTGAATGTGGTGTAGCCGCCGCAGAATCCGACACCGACGATCAGCTGCACGTCGTCGGGCGCGCCGTGGAAAAGCACGAGACCTGTGACGAATCCAAGGATTAGCGATCCGGTCACGTTGATCAGCGACGTCGCCCAGGGAAACTCGCCGCGAATACGCGTTCTGACTACACCGTCGAGGACGAACCTGCTCACGGCGCCGAAGCTTCCGGACAGCACAATCCACAACGGCGTCACCGCCTCTCCTCCGAGCCGCGTACACGCGCTCCGACCGCGATACCGGCGACCGCAGCAACCACGCCGGCGACGACGGTGCCTAACGCATAGGCCACCGCTGCGGCGGTGAGCTGGTCGCGCAAGAGTTCGGTGGTGTCAACTGCGAGGGCACTGTAGGTGGTGAATGTGCCCAGCAGGCCGGTCCCCCCCGCCAGGCGAGCCCGTTGCCGCCAGCGGGTGTCGGGCCCGAGCCTGCTCAACGCTTCGAGGAGGAGACCGAGGAGGAACGCGCCGCCGATGTTGATGACGAACGTCGTAGCCGGCCACGTGCCCGCCGTGTGGGGAAACCAGACGCCGAGTTGATACCGCAGCCACGTACCAGCCACACCGCCTGCGGCGACCGCGGCGACCGCGGCGGGACTGAAATGCAGGGGTGTGGCGGCGGGCAGCGGGGGACTGTCGGGGTCGATCGACAACGGCGAGGCGGGATCATGTCGGTCGTTCACAGGGCAGACTCCTTCCGTATCGGAAAGGAGCCATCAGCCTCGGTCGAGGCGGTTCAGATACCGATTCGACGGTATCCGGGCGGAGATCCATCGCCCGATGAAGATGATAGCCGAAGCCGATCGCAGTCGCCCACCATTGCCGCGCGCCGGCGTCTCGGTGTGCTCGTGAACAGCGCCCGCGACCGTACTGCCGGGGTCACGAGAAGTCCGTCGAATACTTCACTGAAGACCGCGTCCAATCCAAATCCACTGCCTAGCAATTACACTCGCCCCCGTTTAGCGCCGATTAGGGATTATGTCCGGTAAAGCACTGCATATCGAACAGATGCAACGGGATCAGGAGCGCTGCTTGGCGCCGATCTGGTCAGCGAGTTGAGCGGTTAGTTCGCGGGCATACTCGACCTGCCGCTCCAGCTTGCGGCAGGCCTCTTCGGCGCGGCCGCGGAACTCGGTGATGATACTCAGTGCCGCATGACGCTCGTGGTTGTGAGCGCCTGGGAGCGCGAGTACGTCTTGTGCGGCCAGTAGGGCGCGCATGTCGTCGAGGCTGAAACCAAGAGGCTTCATGCGGCGGATGACTAGAAGCCTGTCGATGTCGGTGCGAGTGTAGAGGCGGAAGCCTCCGGCGGAGCGCGCCGAGGGGGCTACCAAACCGACATCGTCGTAGTGGCGGATGGTCTTGACCGATAGCTCGGTGGCTGCGGCGACTTCACCGATCTGGAAGTGCTCGGTCTCCTCGGCGGTCACTGGTGGCCCTTTCGTGGTCAGTGTGTGCCGGCGAGGTGTCCGCTAAGACGTTGATGCCGCTCGGCGCTGCTGTCGTTGAGTCCGATAATGTTGGCAGTCTTGCCTTTTGCCTGGTACTTGGTCGTGATGGCGTCAAGGGTAGCGACAGTGGAGGCGTCCCAGATGTGTGAGCCGCTCATGTCGATGATCACGTTCTTCGGGTCGCCAACGTAGTCGAACTGGTAGATCAGGTCGTTGCTTGAGGCGAAGAACAGTTCGCCCTGCACGGCGTACACCCGGGTATCGGGGTCGGGGTCGGCGACGTCGACGACTTCAGTGAAGTGGGCGACCCGTCGGGCGAAGAGCACCATTGCAGTGAGCACACCGACGATGACCCCGTAGGCGAGGTTATGCGTGGCCACGGTAACGATGACGGTGGCAAGCATGACCGCAGTCTCACTTTTCGGCATGCGCCGCAACGTCTTCGGGTTGAGACTGTGCCAGTCCATGGTGCCGACTGACACCATGATCATGACAGCGACGAGCGCGGCCATGGGGATGAGGGCGACGATCTCGCCGAGGCCGACGACCAGGACGAGTAGGAACACCCCGGCGAGTAAGGTCGAGATCCGCGTACGCGCGCCAGAGTCTTTGACGTTGATCATGGTCTGCCCGATCATCGCGCAGCCACCCATCCCGCCGAAGAAGCCACTGACGATGTTGGCGATTCCCTGGCCGGCGGCTTCGCGGGTTTTGTTGGAGTGGGTGTCGGTGAGATCGTCAACAAACTTCGCGGTCATCAGCGATTCGAGCAGCCCGACCAGTGCCATGGTGAACGCGTATGGGGCGATGACTGTCAGGGTGCCCCAGGTCAGCGGCACGTCGGGGACAAACAGGCTGGGCAGGCTGTCGGGAAGCTTTCCTTCATCGCCGACATTGGGCACCGAGAAACCGACGGCCAGCGTGATCGCGGTGAGCAGCACGATGGCCACGAGAGGGGCTGGGATCACCTTGGTGATCTTCGGCAGAAGCACGATGATGGCGATACCGACAGCGACCAGGGGGTAGACCAGCCACGGCACGCCCAGCAGGTGCGGGAGCTGAGCGGTGAAGATGAGAATCGCCAGGGCATTGACGAAGCCGACCATGACGCTGCGGGGTATGAAACGCATCAGTTTCGCGACACCGAGACCACCGAGGGCCAGTTGGAAGACGCCGGCGAGGATCACTGCGGCGATCAGATAGTCCAGTCCGTGGCTTTTGACCAGCGGCGCGACAACGAGCGCAACAGCGCCGGTCGCAGCGGAGATCATCGCTGGCCGACCCCCGACAATCGCGATGGTCACCGCCATTGTGAACGATGCGAACAAGCCGACTCGTGGATCCACCCCCGCGATGATCGAAAACGAGATTGCTTCAGGAATCAACGCGAGCGCAACCACCAGGCCGGCCAGGATCTCGGTACGCAGGCGCCGCGGTGAACGCAACGCCGCCCACACCGACTGTTGTTGAGCAGGAGAGAGCACCTCGGTTGCCATCGACACACATCGCTTTCAGTAGGGGGACGTCGGGTGCGCGCCCAGGTCACGGGACCGCGAACACGGCCCCTGGGACACCGGCGCTGTACTGCGCCGTGAATCAGAGACTCTGTCGCGCAAGCTTCCCAACTAGCGGTCGGCATCGGTGCCGCGCGGGGAGCGGCGCAACGCGACGAACTCTACCCTTACGGGAGGGTAGAGATCCAATTGAGCGGTTGCGTGTGCGAGACACCACAGCACTCGACCACCCTCCCCGTCTTGATACGATCGTATCAAGACGGGGAGGGGGTCGTGTGCAGAAGCGAAGGTGCCGGTGGGCGCCACTGTGGGTGGCCTCAGCCGCCCAGCTGATGCTCGTGTTGGATGTCTCGGTGGTCAATGTGGCTCTGCCGCACATACAGTCAGATCTCGCAATCCCGGACGGTTCTGTGCAGTGGGTAGCCAGTGCGTATGCGCTGGTCTTTGCCGGCGGTTTGTTGGTGGGCGGCAGACTCGCCGATGTGTTTGGTCTACGTTCGGTGTTCGTCACCGGACTCACAGTCTTCGTGCTGGCCAGCGTGGTGGGCGGATTGGCATCGTCTGCCGTTGCGCTGATCGGCGCGCGAGCGCTGCAAGGGGTCGGCGCTGCAGTGGCGTCTCCGGCAACTTTCACTGTCTTGACCCGCAGCTACCCCGAAGGTTCACAACGCACTCGGGCGGTGGCTGTGTGGACCGCTGTCAGCCTGGTTGGCGGCGGTCTGGGCAATGTTGTCGGCGGGTTCCTCACCGATGCGGTGTCATGGCGGGCGGTCCTGTTGATCAACCTGCCCATCGGCTGCACCGTAATCGTCGCAGCCCTCCTGGTCCTCCCACGTCGCGAGTTCGGTCGACGCGGGCGCATCGATGTCGTCGGTGCGACCCTTGCCACGGTCGCGCTGGTCGGAATTACCGTCGCCGTGAGCGAGGCCACCTCGGCTCCACACATGGCGGCGGCCGCCACGGTCGTCACTGTCATCGCCGGTGCAGGTTGTGTGATGCAACAACGGCACAGCCGGACTCCGTTGGTGCCGGCCCGGCTGTTGCGCAACCGAGTGGTGATGGCAGGTAACGGATTGATGTTGCTAACCGGCATCTGCTTTCAGGCCCCGGTCTGGCTCTTCCTCACCTATCTAATGCAACGGGACATGGGCTTCACCCCACTCCAAGCAGGGATCGGGTTTGTTCCCCTCACCGTGGTCACAATGCTTGTCGGAACACTGGTTGCGCCACGCATACTCAAGCGCAGTGCGCCGGGCTCGGTCATCGCAGCAGGCGCCGCCGTCGCTGCTGTGGGATTCGCCTGGCAAGCCCTCGCGCCCACCGATAGCTTTTCAACCGCGGTTCTCGGCCCTGCCGTCGTCATTGGCATCGGCGGTGGACTGCTCAACACGCCACTCGGAGTCGCCGTCACCAATGGGGTCGCCGATGCTGATGCCGGTGGCGCTTCCGGGGTGATGAACACTGCCAAACAACTCGGCGGGGCACTGGGTTTGGCCGCGTTGACCCCGTTGACGGCTGACTACACCACCTTCACCACAGCGTTCGAGATCATGGCTGCGTTGATGGCGGCCGTCGCTGTGACCGCCCGATGGACAATCAGACCCCAGAACTGCATCGAGCCTGACCACATCCACGAGAGGTGATCTGCCCATGCCCCCACACGCCGACCACGATCAACGACGCACCCAGATCATCGGCGGCGTCCTCCAGGTCGTGGCCACTGAAGGACTCGACAAGGTCACCATGCGCACAGTCGCCGAGATGGCTGGGGTATCACTGCGCCTAGTGCAGTACTACTTCGGCACTAAAAGTCAACTCCTCCAACACACTCTGGCCCACCTCGAAACCGAGAGCCAACAGCGGTGGCGCCACAGACTCGACATGCTCGATCGCGCGACCACACCCCGCGACATACTCGATGCCTACCTTGATGAAGCGCTACCCACGGACGCGGCCAGCCGCGAATTCCACATCGTCTACCGAGCATTCACCGCCGCAGCATTGACCGACCCGGCACTGACGACAGAATCCCTCAGCGCCGGCCCTCGTCGCGTCCACCACGAGATCACCGACCTCATCGGCAGAGTCCACAACACGGGGCTGGTCGATCGCGGCACCGATCCCGCGACTGAAGCTCACCACCTGATGGCCCTCGAACACGGACTCAGCACAGGCATCCTCATCGGCCTCTACGATTGCCGCACCGCCCGCAGCATCCTTAGCAAACACCTCAACCAGCTGATGCCCGCACCGGACCTCCATACGGACTGACGCTGGGGACAACCCCCCTCCGCGAGGGGGCGACACCGCGGTCCATTCGCGACCATCGCGAAGTAGCGCCCACACGACGTCGACGAGACGTCGAGCGAGTGCGATAAGCGCGTGGACATGCGAGCGTTTCTCCCGTCGTTTGCGCTGGTAGAACTCACGGGACGGCCCGTCACGTTGCGCACTGTTGAGTGCGGCCATGTAGAACACCTTCCGCAGACCTCGGTGGTAGCGCTGGGGTCTGCGCAGAGTGCCGTGGCGGTTGCCTGAATCATGCGGCACTGGCGCAAGACCGGCATAGGCAGCGAGTTTGGCGGCCGAGCCGAACGAAGTGAGATCACCACCGGTGATCGCGACCAGCTCGGCACCACTTCCGGTGCCGATGCCGGGCACGGATTCGAGAATCCATGCATGGCGGTGTCTGCGGAACACCTCGGTGATCCGTTTGTCCAGCTCGGCGATCTGGCGAGTCAGCGCCATCAGGGAAGTAGCTGCCTGCTGCACCAGCTCCGCGGTGGTCGCCTCGCCAGGCAGAGTGACGGTCTGCGCGGCCGCGGCGGCACGCGCCTTGCTGGTCATCTTCGGAATGGTCGGCCGGCGAACACCATGACCGCGCAGGTGGTCGTAGATCTCCTCGTCGGAGGCCACAAGGATCGCCGCTGGCGTGGCGAAGCGAGTGAGGAACGCCAGACCGGTCAGCGTCGAGTAGTCGAAACACCGTTCCAGACCAGGGAAGATGCGGGTCAACAAGCCGCGCAGGCGGTTGATGCCTCGCGTGCGCTCGTTGACCAAGTCGCCGCGATGGCCGGTCAACAGGTCGAGTTCGATCGCGAGGTCATCAAGGACCGCGACCGTCGCGAGATCGCCACGTAGCCGAGCGGTCTGGGCGATCACCACCGCGTCTCGGGCGTCGGTCTTGCCTTCGCCGGCGAAAGCGCCGGTCATGCTGTGCACTACGCGACCAGGGACATAGCGAATGTGCTGGCCGCGGTTGGACAACACTCCTCGGAGTAGGGCTGATTCGGGTGCAGTCATGTCGATCGCCCACACCACCGATTCAGTCCCGGACACTCGGTCCACGATCGCTTCAATGGCCGCCTGGTCGTGGGGTACCCGTCGTGACCACAGCACCACTCCCGCGTCGTCGACCGCCGCGGCGTGATGTGCGTGACGACCGACATCGATTCCTACCCATACCGTTTCGATCATATGAACCTCTCTGATCGGTCGTGGTCACCTCGTCAGGGTTGTTTCGCCGGCACACCTTTACACAGCGACAAATTCGCGAACACATCTCAATCAGCGGCCGAAACGACCCGTCACGGTCCGGGGTGGCCGTCCACGCCAAGCCACCAAGGGCAACAGGTGATTGTCGAGCCACGCCCCGAACCGCGGACGAGCACCCGAGGCAACCGGCCCCGGACGTACTCCAACGTAAAGGTGATTGTGCGGGAGCGACGCGGGTTCGGGAGGGCTTGGTGTCGCGGCAGCACTAGTAGTTGCGGTTTGTGTTCGTCATACTCTCCGTATGTTTACCTGGGGAGATTGGCTTCGGTTTGTACTGATACCTCTTGTCGTTGCCGGAGTTACAGCCGTTGTTGCGAGTGGTAGAAATGTCGTGGAAGGCGCAGAGGCTTTTGGGCTGGTGTGAAAGAACGACTAGCGCAGCTTCGGCAATCGACCGTTTTTATAGGCGTTGGTGTGATCGGTGTGATGGTTCCGACTGTGCTGTTCGCTCTGACCAGCCAGGGCTCGAAGGTTGGCATATGGGGATCAGTGCTCGCAGCGCTCGCCGCGGTTGTAGGTGCTATTGCTTCGCTATTTGTAGCGAGACAGGAACGCGAATCGTTGAATCTTGACCGTGCGGCAGCGGAGATTTCGGCGCATTTCTCACGGATGTCCATGCAAGCCATTTCTAACTTAGGCGGATTGGATATACACGAGAATGCTTACCTCTCTACTGCCTTTGGCAGACTTATCGATATGGGCGTTTTTGAACGTGCGGACGTTGAGGGTCCTGATGGTGAGGTGCTTGTACGGCTGACCCTGACTCCAGAAGGCCGGAAGGCGTTGGATTCGGCGTTGGTTCAGGCGGAGGCCCAAAATGCGGCGAAATGGGCGGATATCGCGAACGAGAACGGCGAGGGCTACGCCCCCGGGCGCGAAGCGCCCGGGGGCGTAGCCCCGGGCTAGGCCGTTCCGTAGATGGGTGTGGTGGTGAGGATGAGGCATTCGCGGTTGTCGTCGTCGGCGACGATGATCGCGTGGCCGTGGGTGAGGAGTTCGGCGAGTCCCAGTGCCCACTCCGACATTTTGAGGTCGAGCATGTTGGCGATGTCGATGAGTGCCGGCGCATTGTCGGCGCTCGCGCTGTCGAGGACGTTGGTGGCTCGGATGATCTCGCGGGCCGCCGGGGTGACGTCGATGTTGGTGATGGTCCAAGCCATGGTGACTCCTTCGATTGGGTTCGCAGGGTTGCGAACGTCGAGAGACCTGTGCTGACCGGACGAGGGTGGGCTGTCAACCCCGAAGAAGGCAGGCGCGCCGGAGGCCACTTTCGTCATACGAGCGTAGCGAGTGAAAGTGGTTGGAGCGCAAGGGCGGAGCGCAGCGGAGAACGGGCGGTAGCCGCCTGGTGTGGGTTGACAGTTCGGGTCCCCGGTCGGTCACACTTGGTCGACGTGTGCGCTGCTGTTGGTGACCACCCACCTGAGTAGGGCTTTTGACTCCCGGTGGTGGCCGGCGCGGAGCGTAGCGAAGTCGCCGGCCACCACCGGATAATGTTGTGCGGCCGCCGGGCCGGTCCGCTGTGCCTCCCGGCTGGGGCCGCCGGTCGGGCGGCCCCGATGCTCGGGTTAGGCGGCGTCTTCTGTGTCGGTGAGGGTGTCGGGGTCGAGTGCTGCGGCGATTTGGCGGGCGGTGGTCAGGACGCGGGCGGCGGTGTCGGCGATGACGTCGGTGTTGCCTTCGGCCCATCCGGCGATGTAGCCGATGCTGTAGTCGCTGGTGTCGACTCCGAGCATTCCGGCGGCGACGTAGGCGACGGATTCGGCTTCGACTTCGCAGCGGCCGCGGTGGGCGATGTAGTCGGCGGTGTCGATGTCGGTGTGCATGAGGGCGTGGGCGCTCTCGTGCAGCATGGTCTTGGCGGCCTGGGCGTCGGTGAGGTCGGCGGCGATGACGATACGGCGTGTTCCGTCGGTGGTGGTGTACCCGTTGGTGCCGGTCTCGGGGATCTGTTCGCGGCTGACGGTCCAGCCCTGGGCGGTGATGTAGTCGACGGTGCGGCTGTAGATGTCGGCGGGGTCGTCACCGATGAGGGTGTGGGCGGGGCTGGCGAGGTCGACCCAGACTCGGGCCTTGGGGTTCTTTTTGCGCATCCAGTCGGTGACCTCGGTGATGGGGTCGGTCTGGGCGATGTCGAACACGGACAGGATCGGGTAGGTGGCGATCTTGCGTTCGGTGTCGTCGCCGGTCTCGGGGTCGGTGTCGGTGATCTTGCGGGAACTGAATCCGCGGATCCGGATCGCCTTTTCGCCCTTGCGGACGTGGCGTCCGAGTTCGAGCCATTTGTTGTACCCCGCGACCTGGGAGGCGTCGGGGCGCTGGGCGAGGATCAGCATGAGGTTGTTGAGGCTGTAGGTGCGGAACTTGGTGGCGTAGTCGAGGAACGCGGCCCACTCGTCGGTACCGGTGAGTGCGGCGACCTTGTCGGTGATGGTCGCGTGCAGCTGCGCGGCGAGTTCGCGGCGTGCGGCGGCTCGGTCTTCGCGGCTGATGGTGGCGGTACGGGCCATGGTGGATGCCTCCCTAGTGTCGGCCTCGGCGGGCCGGTGCTTTGCGTGACACCTGCCATGTCTTCGCCGGCGGGAGGTCGGGGCAAGGGTGTTCACAGTGAAAAAGTCATCCGGGGCGCAGCCCTGCAAACCCGTAGGGCGGATTAGTTTTTCGCGGCCCTTGCCGCCGTGCCGACCAGAGGTACAAGACTGGTGGGGGTCAGCAAAGCAACCCCGATGCGGTGGGGTGGCGGCGTAGCCGCTTCCGATCAGGTGGCGGCGCAGCCGCCAGAGGCAGCACCGTCGGTGCTCGCGCCGGTTACTGTGACGGTTGTGGGTAGCCCAGATGATGAATCGGCCGACGTCGACGACGACGGCTATCTGGTGTGCTCGTTCTGCGGGCGCGAGAGGCCGGTGTGGCTACACACGATGGACCCGAACGAGACGAGGTTCCGCAAGTACGGCAAGGGCCACACCCTGGGTAGTTGGTGGGCGCTATGTCAGGTGTGCGAGGACGCCTATCAGTCCGGCGACGAGGACCGCGCCGTGGGCCGCATGATGGTCCTCGACAGCCAGTGGAACATCGACTGGCACATGGCCGAACGCATCGGGGCCTTCACCTTCGATCTCGAGGAGAGCGTGCGCAAGCCGTTGCGGGTGTTCCGTGCGGCCGATCGTGGTCGGCGCCGCATTCGCCGGCGCGCCGACACCGATCACTCATGACAGCAGAGGTCGAGCCGGGGCCGCCGTGGTGGCGACCCCGACCCGCTGCCCGGTTAGGCGATCCAGCGTCCGGGGGTGATGTGGCCTTCGAGTCCGCCGAGCTTGGCGGCGAAGGCGGCGGCGTCGGCGAGGATGGGCCAGGGCTCGGTGAGTACCTGCTGCCAGCTGGCCCAGTCGGTGTCGTCGCCGGTGATGGTGGCGGCCAGGTCGGGGTGGCGGCTCTCGGCGATCATCGTGGCGAGCTCGCGGGCTGCCCCGGCCCGGCGGGCTGTGGTTCGGCCGGCGGCGATGAGGTGCAGGCCGGCGTCGTGGATGGGGTCGGCGGTCTCGGGGTTGGTGGCGACGAGGTCGGCGGCGGCCCAGAGCAGATCGGCGACGCTGCCGATGGCGGCGGCGGTGTCGACGGTGTGAGCGATGTAGTCCATGAGAAAGTCCTCTCGTTGTGGTCCGGCCCGGTGTGGGTGGACGTCGAGAGACCTGTGCTGACCGGACGAGGGTGGGCTGTCAACCCCGAAGAGGCAGGCGCGCCGGAAGCCACTTTCGGTTGCGAGCGCAGCGAGCGCGGGTTACCAAAGTGGTTGGAGCGCACGGGCGGAGCGCAGCGGAGAACGGGCGGTAGCCGCCTGGTGTGGGTTGACAGTTCGGGCCCCCGGTCGGTCACACTTGGTCGACGTGCGCGCGCAATAGGTGACCACCCACCTGACTGGGAATCTCCCCGGGGCCGGGGGCGCAGCGCAGCGGAGCCACCGGGCCGGGACAACGCTGTGCGGCCGTCAGGTCGCTCCGCTATGCCCCCTCGGGGGTGGCGGGTGTGCGTGTTGAGCGGGCCGCGACCGTGAGAGGTCGCGGCCCACCGTGCAGCGGGTCTAGTCGAGTGGCACGTCGGCGGCCTGCTTGTCTCCGGCTATGACCTGCTCGACGTCGGAGAGGGTGTAGCCGGTCACCTCGACGAGGAAGTGCAGGTAGTCGGCGCGGGCGTCGACGTAGCTTCCGTGGTAGTGGCTGTCACCGGCGTTGCGCCAGGCGTCTTTCCACATGTGCGCTTCCCGCGATGCCAGGGCGATGCCGAGTCCGATGATCTGGGCGCGGTCGGCGGTGGTGGCCTGCTCGATCAATTCGGCGGGGTCGCCGCCGAGGATCGTGGCCGCGATCTCGGCGGCGTTGCCCTGGCTGCTGTTCGCGCCGAACATGTCGTGATGGGCGCGCATCGAGGTCGCGATGAACTTCGCGACCGTCGGGGCGCTGCCCTTCGGGAGGGTCTTGCGGGCCAGCCACGCGGTCAGCTTCTCGATTCGCACCTCGCGGGCGGTGAGACTGGCGGCGTTGAGGACCCGCACCCGGCGACGTTCCTGCTTGCGGGCTTCCTTCTCGTCGTCGCTGAGGTCGTCGGCGGCCGTGGCGCTGCTCTGGGTGTCGTAGCTGTAGGGGCGCTCGGTGAATCCGAGGTGGTCGTTGCGCAGGACGTACCAGGTGGTTTCGATCTCGCGGGTGACGTTGCGGGTGAGGGCGCGCGGGTCGACCAATCCCTCGGACGGTTCGGTGTCGTCGTCGAACACGTCGTCGTCCAGCGACCAGTCGATGGTGTCCTCGGCGACCGCGTTGCCCTCGGCGTCGGTCCACGATTCGGTCTCATCGGCCCACACGTAGGCCACGCGGTGATCGACCGGCACGTCCTCGATGGTCGCCGCCTTACCGTCGGCGGTCAGCAGCCGGTCGAGCTTGTGGGCCTCGTTGTAGAGGGGCTGGCGGGTCACAGCCGCGATCCCCTCGGCGGCGTAGGCGGCGACCTGGGCCAGCAACTCGGCCCGTTCGTCGGCATTGTCGGCCAACTGCTTGGCCTGGAAGTCGAACCGTCCGCTACGCGCGGCGCTGAGGAGCCACTGTTGCGCCTCGGGATCGTGGTCGTATGCCGCCAATGTCGCGGACTGCTCCAACGTCAACCCTGCGCCCTGGTCGAGCAGGTCCAGGGCGGTCGCGGACTTCGCGACCGCCAGAGTGGCGTCTACGTCCTTCTTCTTGGTGCGGGTGGCCTTGGCGATCTTGGTTGCCGACATCCCGGCAAGCGCGAGTTGTTCGATCGCGGCCACGCGATCGGAGGCGCGCAACTCTTCGCGCTCGAAACTGGCCAGCTGCTCCAAGATTCGATCCACCGTCAGGGCCTTGTCGTCGGCGTCGGTCGCGACCGGCACGACGTAGACCGGGACGCTGGCGAGCGCGTTCTTACGCGCCGCCAGGGTCCGGCGCTGCCCGTCGCGCACCCGGACCTCGCCGTCGAGTTCGACAGCGAGGATCGGCTGACGCACGCCGTCGCGGATCGAATCGACGAACTCGCCGGTTAGGGTGGCTTCGGCTTCGGTGCGAATGTTGGTGTCGATGACCAGATCGGCCGGGTTGAGGTGGCGCAGCTCGCCCGTCGCGGTGACGGTCTCGGTGGTGGTGTTGTGTGTCATGGGGTTTCTCCCTTACTGTGGTGGGTGAGACCCCGGCCAGCTAGTCCCTGGCCGGGTTTTCTGTTGCCCGCGTGCCGTATTGCGACGCGGAGGTCTTTTCTAGAGGTCGCCGAACTGCTCCCAGTGAGCGATTGCGTCGGCGGCGGCGTCGGTGGGGGACAGGTCGTCGTTGTAGGCGTCTCGCCACCCGAAATCGGGCAGGTCGCGGTGGCTGAATCCGTCGGTGCGCCTGCGAATGGCGCGGTCGACTCCGTACATCCACACGGCGAACTCGCGGTCACCGTCGGCCTCGGTGAGGCGGTTCGGTTCGTGCGCGGCGATGAGGTCAGCGAGCTCGTTGACCTTGGCGGGGTCGTAGGTGGCGATCCAGGCGTTCATGGTGGGGTGTCCTTTCGGCTGGTCAGAGGGTTAGTCGTGGGTGAAGGTGCGGCCTGCGCCCAGTTGGTCGATGCCGCAGCATTCGCACAGCCAGTAACCGGGCGGGTCGATGCCGTCAGCGGGTGTCAGGTAGCCGTGATCGGCCATGAAAGCCAGGACCTCGGCGGCGCTCTCGGTGTCGAGGGCGCTCATGTCTCCGTAGGCGACGGCGACAGCGCAGCTGTTGCACAGCTGGTAGGCGATGGTGGTGGCGCTGGTCATGGTGACCCCTCCCGTTGTGAGTGCTGGTTTGCGTTTGCACTGGCCATCTCTTTGCCGGAGGGAGTGGACTGCAAGGGAGGAAGTGAAAAAGTCATCCGGGGCGGAGCCCTGAAACCCGCAGGGCGGATTAGTTTTTCACGCCCTTGCGGGCCGCGACTGGAGGTAAGAGAATGCGGCAGGGCAACGCAAACCAACTCTGCCCGAAGGGCTCAGGGCGCGGCGCAGCCGCTCCGATCAGGTGACGGCGCAGCCGGCAGACAAGACCGCAACCGATCGCGGCCGGCGAGCTGGCCGACCGGACGCGGGCACACCGGACGCACGAGGCAGGGAAGGTGATTGTGCGGGAGCGACGCGGGTCCGGGAGGGCGTGGTGTCGCGGCAGCGCCGAATGGTGCCCCGATATTCTTAGCGGTGCCGAATGTTGTTATTTGCCAACAATATTGATCGGCGTTGTTACCTAGGCGAATATCTTGCGAAGAATTCAGGCGTGTCATACGCTTCGCTTAATTGGGTCAAATCACCCTCCGGATTTGAGAGTTCACCGGGCGGGCCGGGATTCCCAAGAATGACGTTGGTGCCGAATTTCAATGGCCGAACGTCCCTGTCGTGGTACCGCCATATTCCGCGAGATCAATCGCATTGCTCTGGATTAGAGGAGTTGTCAACGATGCGTCTACCTGTACGAATAGCTGTTGGATGCGGCGCGTTGCTGTGTGTTGTGCACTCTGCCGTCGGTGTAGCCCATGCCGACGAGCCTGCGTCGTCGAGCTCATCAACGACGTCGGTGGCACCGTCGAGCGTTGAGCGATCCTCACCGTCTGCTGAGCCGGAGTCGGAGGCGCCGCAGCCGACGGACGAGCACGCCCCGCCGGCCTCTGAGGAGGTCGAGACACCGTCGGTTGTGCCGACGACCCCGCCGCCGTCTGAGCCGTCGGAAGGGGAGTCAAGCGTCCCTGCGCCGCCCAGTTCATCCGAGGAGTCGTCGGAGGCTCCGTCGTCGTCGACTACGGATACGGAGACGTGCTCCAAGGGCGAGTCCGGGCGGCCGGCGACTGAGAAGTGGTCTCCGACTGAGGACCCGAAGGACACCGTCACGCCGGGCAAGATGCGTTCGGATTGCGAGAAGATCCCTGGTAACGGCAAGTTTTCCAAGGCTGACGCCGACAGGGCCGAGGTGATGGAAGCTCGTGTGGAGAAGCGGCAGATGACGGCTCGTGTGGCGGCTGGGTGCCAGGTGTACTGGCCGGCACCGTACGAGGTCTGTGGCGTGATTCGCGACAAGTACAACTCGTTGGGCGGACCCAACAGCTTCTTGAAGTTCCCGATCAGCAACGAGATCACCAATCCCGGGAACACCGGTAAGCGCAGCGAATTCATGGTCGGGCCGATCTACTGGTCGTCCGCGCACGGTGCGCACCCTGTGGTGAACAGCTTCATGACCAAGTGGGGCTCGAAGGGGTGGGAGTCGGGGTTCCTCGGCTACCCGAAGACTGACGAGATCGCGAATCCGGACGGGCAGGGGCGCCGTCAGGAGTTCGTTGGTGGGGCAATCTACTGGCATCCCACCCAGAATCCGCAGGCTGCCTCGATCGGTGGTGCGATCCGCACAAAGTGGAACGCTGTGGGCGCCGAGGGAGGTCCCATGGGGTACCCGACCTCTGATGAGGTAGCAGTCACGAAGTACAACGGGCGCTACAACAACTTCTTCAACGGGACAGTGACCTGGTCACAGCAGACAGGTGCTCGGCAGCTGTTCGGGTCGATCCGGGATAAGTGGGCACAAGCCGGCCGCGAGGACGGGCCCTTCGGATATCCGAAGACCGACGAGCAAGTCTCTCCCGACAATGTGGGCCACTACGTCTACTTCGAGGGAAACGGGGCGATCTACTGGCATCCCGTCGTTGGAGCATGGCCTGTACCAACCAAGATGCTGGCCCTCTGGCAAACCGTGCAATACGAACTAGGGAGCCTGGGCTATCCGGTCGCGGAGCCGCACAACGCTTCGGCGAGCGGTCAGGGTTTCTTGCGGCAGAAGTTCCAGAACGGCGTAGCTCTCGTAACTGACAGCGGCAAGGGTCTTGTCGCATCGAAGCCTCAGTAGCAGAAAGGTGTCGACGATGACCTCTAAGCGCGCCAAGATACTCGGTCTGATCTCGGCCATGATCACTCTTTACCTGATTATGACGGCAAACTCGTTTGCCGCTGCTGGGCCTCCGCCACCAGGTTATATGTCGTGGCAGGTAAGGCATACGGCCACTCCGTCCGAGATCGGCGACGTGCCGATGAGACGCGGGTACTACGACGACGTTACCGATCGCGGGTTTGGTACCGACAAGATCAGAGAAAAGCATGGGATCAGCGATCTGGGGATCCCATGGCTGGTTCTCGAGTACGGCCGGCGAGAAACTGCAACGGACGACGACAACGGTCAATACACCGGACAGGTACGGATGCGCCTGGACTTGCAGACCACAAATTGCATAGGCGATCTCGGATGCGGCGTCCCAATCACTCATAAAATGATCGCGGTGGTCGAAGACAATGAGCGCGAATACTACTGGGTGGCCCTTGCGAGTGTAAAACCGACCGAGCAGAATCCTGGGGTTCATCCGACCTTTCCCAATTCGAACGAGATCGATTATCTGAGGCTAGTGGGGGCCGACTATGAGAGCGATGAACGTATCGTTGGATTGGTGACCTGTTACGAGGAGGGTGTCGATGGGCATGTTTCTCAGAGCATTAAGGACTTCGATGTCGCTGGGTACTGGGACACGATGTTTGCGTAGTCAGCAGCGGACTCACACCTAGGTTGGGCCCGGAACCGAGGTTACGTCCCCGACCGTAAGCAACGCCTGTTCGAGTTCGTGGGTCGGGTGGCGAGGACGGAGCTTGAGGCGCACGGATGGATCGTTCCCGCTGGCCAGCATCCAGTTGAAGTCTTCTGGTGCTAGGAACGGTTCTCCGGCGTCGTCAGCGAAGACAACGAATCGTGTTGGCCTGTATCGTACGAGTGATCTGCTCGTTTGGATTCTGTACGCGTAGTCGAACCATTGTTTTCCCAGGGCCGAGTACACCCAGGCTTCCTGCTCCTCGACCGTCGTGTGTTGCCAACGCTTCGCGCTATAGTCGGAGTCGTCCACTTGGTGGAATGAAAGAAACAGGATGATTAGGCGAGGATTGATGCTAGTCGGGAAAGTTGCTGATTGGCTCGGGTCGTAGACCGCCCAGTCGAGTCGAATGTCTAGGCTTTGATTTGTGAAGGTAGGTGCGCGCACCTCACGGAGCGTGAGTTTGAAATTCTCGTCAAATACATCGTTCGATGCTAGACGGTCACCGATGTGGCTTCGATGAGCCGCCAGCGTGGCTCCCCAGCGCTCTTCGATGATCCTCTCTATCGCTTCACCTGCGTGAATCATGGTCTGATCGTATCAACCGCGCACATCTTGTTGGGGGTGTAAATTGCTGGTCTGCATTCTTCACTGGTCCAGACTTGATCGTTCGCCACTGAATCTAGGTGATGCCGTCTGCGCGACAGTTGCACTGGTGTTCATTCTCAGCTCCGCCGCTGTTGCAGGAAGTCCACCGTGGGGTTGGACGCTCTTCGTAGCCGGCACTGCGATCTTCCTGGTCATCACCTTACGTGTCTGGTTCCACGTGCTGGGACGTCTCCCCAACGGACGTAGAGCCGGGATGTGATCGGCTGCCGTTGTCCGTTTGGGCCTGGTTGGCGTCTCGACTGACCAGGCGTCTGAGGTAGAGCTAAGGCCCCCATGGTGGTCTCCTGCCGGGTGTCGGGCATCGAGGGCCGGGCGCCCTGCTGGAACGTGGGTGCCCGGCCGTCGTTGAGGGTTATCCGTAGATCACCTCGCCGTAGATGCCGGCTTGGGCGATGACGTCGGCGGCGATGGCGTCGACGTCGCCGGCGTCGTTGCTGCGGCTGGCAGCTCGGATGAGGTTCCGTAGGTGGTCGGAGACCGCTACCGAGCCGTCGGCGACGGCGTTGATTCCGCGGGCGATCGTGTCGAGGGTGATCTCGTGTACTGCGTCTTCGAGGTCTTCGATGACGGCGCGTTGGGTGGTGCTCCACCGGTATTCGATGCAGGTCGACCAGTAGCCGATGCCGCCTTCGAGGGCGCAGACGTAGATGTCGGTGAGGAACTGGGTGCGGGCGTTGGTGCGAGTGGTCATGGTGACTCCTTCCGAGTGCGCGACCGGTTGTCGCGTCCTACCCTTGGGACACGGCGAGGGTGGGCGGTCAACCCCGGAGAGTGCAGCGTGGGTTGAGGGGTCGGGCCCCCGACGTGTCATAATGAAAGGACGTGTGACAGAACTACTTTCACCGCATCTTGGTCAGAGAGGTTGGTTCTGTGCGGCGTCAGCCGCTCCGAGTTGTGCATCGAGCTGGTCAGCGAGCGCGGCCAGGGTGCGGGGAGTGTCCTGATTCCATGCGGTTTTAAGGCGGGATGATTCGCCGGGAGAGAGTGGTCGGCCGATCACGCAGGCGGTGATCGTTGCGATGGCCACGATGTCATCGAGGTCGACGACCTGGTTCATCGTGCTTCTTGGCGGTTCGTCGGCTCGCGGGCGGGGATCTGCGCTGATTGTGCCGGTAGCCTCCGACAAGCGTCAGCGGTCGGTGTAGAGGCGTGCTGCATGCTGCTTGGCGGTGTCGCGGTGTCCTTCGGCGGCGCGGAGCGCATCGCGGAGAGATCCCAGGGCTTTGGTGATACCGGCGATGGCTTCGGCGGGGGTGGTGGACGCGCCGAGGGTGTCGACGGCGAGGTCGTCGCGTTGTGCGAGGTCGCGGTAGTTGCGTTCGATGTCGAGGACCTGGCGTTGATGGGGTCGTAGAGCGCGTCGATGGCGTGGTCAAGTGTGCGGCCGGAGTCGTTCACAATGCTCCTCATGGTTGTCAGAATGAGTTGCGGGGCAACCGGTTAGGTGCGGTAGGCGTGGGCGCGGTGGTCGATCTTGACGATGACGATGGTGTGGTTGGGGTCGTCGATGCGCAGCAGGATGCGGTAGTCGCCGCGGCGTGCGCTGTGGAGGCCGTCGAGGTCGTCGCGCAGCGGTTTGCTGAGTCGGTGAGGGTTGCCGGCGAGTGGTCCGGAGATGAACTCGATGACGGCGTGCACGATCCGAGACGGAAGTCGTTGCAGGTCGCGGCGTGCGGGGGATGCGACCTCGACTCGGTACGGGTCGGCCGAGTCCGTGGGCGTGTCGCTCACTTGGGCGGCATACCGTGTTCGGCGCGCAGCTCCTCGAGCGAAATGGTCTGGACGTCGGCGTACTCGGCGTCGGCGGCCGCAACGGCGTCGCGGGTGCCGGCACGTGAGAGCCAGTAGATCGTTTCGTGCAGCGATTCGAGATCGTCAGCCGACATGAGCACCGCGGCAGGTTTGCCGTGCTTGGTGATCGTGATGATGTCGTGCGTGCTCTCGGCGCTGTCGATGAGCGCGGAGAGCTTGTCCTTGGCTTCACCCAGCGGCACTGTCGTCATGCATCCATATTAGCCGCTAGAGTGGCCAGAATCTAGCCATAACTGTAGCCGAAAACTGGATTGGGGACTGGGATCCTTTGCTCGAGCAGGAGAACGAGGTGCTGCGTCGGGCAGCGGCGTATCTGTCACAGGCGAACCGGCCGGGAAAAGGCTCCACCCGCTCGTGAAGGAGTGGTGGAGCAACCTGCCATGTGTCGCGGTTGAGCCGCCGATAGGATGCGTTCGACACACATGCATCGCTGCCGGCGCGGTGCAGCCCGGGTGAGCGGGGATAAGCATGACAACAGCAGCAGCAGCAGCAAACAGCCTTCTGGGAGCTGCGAAAGTTGGTCGCAAGGACGAGTTCTACACACAACTGAGCGACATCGAGAAGGAGCTCCGCCACTACCGGAAGCACTTCAGGGGCAAGGTCGTCTATCTCAACTGCGATGACCCGCGGGTGAGCAACTTTTTCCACTACTTCAGCCACAACTTCGAGCGCCTCGGCCTGAAGAAGCTCATCGCCACTTGCTACAAGAACCAGGACATGGACCTCTTCAGCCAGAACAAGGCCGAACAGGCGATCTGGCTGGAGTACAACGGCGACAAGGACGGCAACCGAATGCCGGACATCGAAGAGATCGGGGTCCACACTCTAGAGGGTGACGGGGACTTCCGCAACGCGGAGAGCATCGAACTGTTGAAGCAGGCCGACATCGTTGTGACCAACCCGCCGTTCTCACTCTTCAAGGAGTACGTTGCGCAGCTGGTCGAATACAAGAAGCAGTTCCTGATCATCGGCAATATGAACGCCGTCACCTACAAGGAGATCTTCCCACTCTTTCAGAGCAACCAAATTTGGTACGGCCCCAGCATCCGCAGTGGCGACCGGGAGTTCGGCGTACCCGCCGACTACCCGCTTACTGCTGCGGGGGCTCGGATTGACGAGTTCGGCAACAAGTTCGTCCGGGTCAAAGGGGTCCGTTGGTTCACCAACCTCGACTATCCCGAGCGCCACGAGGATCTCATCCTCTACAAGAGGTACACGCCCACCGAGTATCCGACCTACGTGAACTTCGACGCGATCGACGTCTCCAGCTACAAAGACATTCCCTACGACTACGACGGAGTCATGGGCGTACCGATTACATTGCTCGACCACTTCAATCCTGCCCAATTTGAACTCATTGGGAACAGCGAAGACATGGCACAGATGAAGGAGATCGGCGTTCAGCCCGTGGGTGCGGAGTTCATTGCTGCCTATCAGGCGGCTGGCGGTACAGGCAATCGCACAGCAGGTATGCGGATGCTGGGGGTGATGGAGCCGAAGGCCCGCGCTGTTTTCAAGCGCGTTCTTGTGCGCAGGAAGGCTGCTACTACATGAGGATCGAGCTTAAGACGATCCCAGTCCGCGACCTCGTCGAAGGTTACGAGGACAATGAGGAACAGGGCGTACGGGCTTACGCCGGTAAGCTGGACGTCCGGCCGCCCTACCAGCGCGAGTTCGTCTACAAAGACAAGCAGCGGGACGCCGTGATCGAGACGCTACGCCGCGACTTCCCACTCAACGTCATGTACTGGGCCGTACAGGACGACGGCACCTTCGAGGTCATCGACGGCCAGCAACGCACCATCTCGATCTGCCAGTACGTCGAGGGTGACTTCTCCATTCCAATCGGCGGCCACCAACTCGCGTTCCATAATCTCCAGCCCGACCAGCAGGAACAGATCCTCGACTATCAGCTCATGATCTACCTCTGCGAGGGGACACCCTCCGAGAAGCTCGACTGGTTCAAGACGATCAACATCGCCGGTGAGAAGCTTACTGACCAGGAATTACGCAACGCGGTCTACCACGGACCGTGGGTGTCCGCCGCGAAAAAGTACTTCAGTAAGAGCGGTTGCCCCGCCTACGGAATCGCCAGCGACTACATCACTGGATCGCCAATCCGCCAGGACTACCTCGAGACCGCAATCGAATGGGTCAACGGCGGCAGGGTCGATGAGTACATGCGCGATCACCAGCACGACACGAACGCCAACGAGCTGTGGCTGTACTTCAAGGCGGTCATTGACTGGGTCGAGACCACCTTCCCGAAGAAACGCCCTCAAATGAAGTCGGTCTCATGGGGCCCGCTCTACAACCAGCACAAGGGCACGAACCCCGACCCGACCGAGCTTGAAACGCGGATCACCACTCTCATGGCGGACCCGGACGTCAAGAACAAAAAGGGGATCTACGAGTTTCTACTCGAGGGCGAGATGAACACAAAGCTTCTCAACGTCCGGGTCTTCGACGAGAAGACCAAGCTCGCGGCATACGGGAAGCAAACGGCTGCGGCCGAGATGTCAGGGGCATCCAACTGCCCGGTCTGCGCGGGCAGTGGTAACAACAACGCGACCCGCATCTACGAGCTCAGCGAGATGGACGCTGACCATGTGACCGCCTGGAGCAAAGGCGGAGCATCGGACCTTGCCAACTGTGAGATGCTCTGCGTGTCTCACAACCGCAGTAAGGGCAACCGGTGACGCAAGCGCGTGAGCGGCTCGCTTTCATCTCTGCGGTGGTCTTCTGACGTCGTCGCCGCTGGCACAGCCGTGATGAGAGTATTGTGGGGCCAACGTACAACTGCGCCTGATCTGGCTGCTGTCTAGTAATGGGAGGTGAACGATGGGCAAGGCACACCGACTGGCCAAGAGCGCCAAAGCGCGTTCAGGCAAGACAGGACGGTTCGTAACCAGCGTCACGACGAAGCGAAACCCGGATCGCACACCTCCTCGCGACGAGCCCACCAGCGCCATCAGCCATCCCGATGTTGGATCGCTGAGTTCGGAGCAGCGCCGAGCTTATATCGAGTTGATCGGCGCGAATGTCGCCGAATGGTCGGCCGATCTCAACCGCCGTCTGGCGTGACCGTCCACTACCTGACCGGCGAGGAAGTCCTCGCCGTGGGAAGTGCAGCGTGCAAGTTCGAGGTAACCGTCGGGGAAAGACCCCAGTTCGAGGCCAACATCGCGCGCCCGGGGTCGTCAGCGTTCGGTAAAGATGCGTTCCCGGATCTGTGGACTAAGGGAGCTGCGTTGCTGCACGCGTTCGCTACCACTCAGACCCTCGTCGACGGTAACAAGCGCACCTCGTGGGCGGCGGCGTGGACGTTCCTGATCGTCAACGCTGCCGCGCCAATCTTCCCAGCATCCGAACTCGACGGCGTTCACGCCGAGAAGCTGGTGCTACAAATCGCCGCCGGCGAGTTGTCTGTCGAGCAGATCGCCATCCGGCTGCGCGACGTGGCACCGCTGGGCTAGTTATGGGCACACCATGACATACGTACCGCCAGGCATTCCACCTAGGGGAGTGGTTTGGCGAACTCGCGTTGCGCGGTGAGGGTCCAGTAAGGGTGGTCAGTCCAGCCGCCGATCTGACGGCGCTGCGGGCTCGTCTCGAGGTTCGCGCCGCCTGGACCGCCGGCTGCTTCAATCGCGGCGTTCGTTTGCCCTTCTGACTGGGGGCTGAATGACACGGTGACCTCGACGTTTTCACCTACCCGCTGGTGGTTCTGCGGTGGCTCGCCCTGGTTGTAGGCCGTGACAAAGGCGGTGGCGCTGTGCTTGCGCTCGTCGACCAGGTCGTAAGCGTAACGACCGTTGCGGACCTCGATTTCTGCGAAGTCGACACCGTAGTAGCCAGGGCCGTTTGGCTCCTGAGGGTCGAAGATCGTTCGATTGAGAACAACGGACAGTTTGCCGCCGTCGGGTAGGTTGACGCTTCCCGACGCTCGAACAGTGTCGCCATCGATCTGAGTGTCTAGGGTCAGCGTGATCACCTTGTCCGACACGCTCGGTGTGCTTGCGAGGCTCGACCCCGATGCAGCTGAGGAGTATGCCGAGGAGGTCGTCGCAGGAAACGTCGATAGATCCGTCGACGAGGAGGAGGAGGGGACTGAAGAATCTGTGGAACACCCCGCGCCACCGCTGATTGCCAGAATCAGCATCGAGACAGCCACAGTCTTACGTTTCACGCTGAGAACGCTACGTCACTTCGGGGCCGCTTTCCTGCGCGTAGGCCCCCGCCGTCGACCGCATTGTCAGACAACGCATATTGAGAACATCAGACCGTTGGCGCTGAGATGCCTGTTTCCTTGTACAGGCAGTTGAGTCCTGAGTTGTATTTCGTCACGGCTGGGTTATAGAGCTGCGCAAACCGGGCGAGGGACCCCTCGGCGGCGGCACCCTCGGCGGTCAGGAGGGTGTCGGATGCCTGCTGGAAGGACCTGATCGCCTCCTGAGCACGATCAGCGCAGTCGTTAACCTGCTTAGGGGTGGCCTCCAGGACGTCCCAATACGCTCCCAGCGACATCTCGATATCGATCAGCTTGACGCCCGCATTCGATGTCACGACTCCAGCTGCTCGGATCGAGTCCGCAAGCCCGGGCAGGTCCGAGATCGCATTCATGTTGTTGCGAATGAGGGCATCGTACTTCTCGACGAACGACTTCACCTCACCCAGCTCCTCCGCCTGTTGACGTCGTTGCTCCGAAGCTTGCTCTCTTTTCTCGATCGCACGCTGCCGATCCTGCTGCTCCATCTCGAGGGCGACGGGCGATCCTTCAGGAAGCCGTTCCCGAACCCCCGAGTCATCCGGCTTCGCGACTGAGAGTCTGATCGTAGTGTCGATTGGAACCGAGTCGCCTCCAGTGGGGCTCTGCTCTAGGACCACCCAGTTCGCATCCCGCAGTGGCTCGCGGTCGCTAACTGCATCACTGTCGTCGAACGTTTCGAACCCGGCGTCCTTGAGTATGTTGTGCGCGTCGTCGAGACGGTGCCCGGTGACGTCTGGGAGTTCCTTCGACTCGGCACTGCAGGCAGTCAGGCCCAACGCTAGTGCGGCGGTGAGGATGACAAGCACAGTGCGGCTTCGCATTGGCGCAGCATATCGAACGTAGTGGGACGCCATACGCCGTAGTGCGTGACTGCGAAGCATCGAGCCGATGGTTCGGGTGGCGCCGTCGGTGAGCTGCGTGGGACTGGCGAGCAGTGCCGTCTTTCGCCTGGAGTTCAAGCGAGCCGTGGGCCGTTGTGGCCGGTCAGCCGAAGCCGATCTGACCGCCTGCGTCTAGCCAGTCTTCGAGATGCTGGTCGAGTCGGCCGTCCTGCGCCATCGCCGTCACGAGGTCGATGTCGCTCACGCGCCATAGTGGTTCGCGGTCGGTGTTAAACAGCAAGTCGACGGTTCCATTGTCATCGCGGAGTGCTCCGGTCAGCCATGCCGCGATGAAGGTGCTTTCGGGCAGGCCGGTGAGTTTGGCTGCCTGTGGGAGAGTGCGAACGACGCGATGATCGCGAGCATCGTGTTGATCTCGCTGGGCTTGAAGCGCAGGGTGTAGCGGTGGTCGATCCTCGGGCCGTTCCCAGACATGTCCAGTGATTTGAACCATGCCGTCCTTCTCAACACCGATGATCCGTCCGGCGATTGCCGCCTGGATGTCGGCCTCTGTTGTGTTCCAATATCTCCGGGCGATGGCGGCAGGGTTGATCCAGCGAACGGATTGATCTCGGGGAATCACGATGAGGATCGTGTCAGGCCACTACGACATCTGATTCACCGATTCCGGAAGGCCAGCGCTATGCCGATGACAATCCCGCACGCACTGACCATCGACGACCCCGCCGCAGCCGTCGGAATTCTGCGCGCCTACTTCGGCGACCCGTACCCCGGAGCCACCTATACCGGCGCCTCGTTCGACGACTGGGACTCCACCGGCACACGAACCGCCGACGTGAACGTTTTCACCGCCGACGATTTCGTCGCTATAGGCCTCCTATCCGTCGACGCCGGCGCTGTTGCTGCCCGCACGCTGCTGCGTGACCGCCGCGACGACTTCAGCCAGCTACTCGCTGCAGTCGGTCCGGACCGAGATCTGGCGGACGAGCCAGGACCGATCGACCGCACGTGGCCGGCGTGGCGCCTTGAGACCGAACTTCTCGGCGTCCGGGGCATCGGCGTGACCATCGCAACCAAGCTGATTGCGCGCAAGCGGCCGAGGCTCTACCCGGTCTACGACACAGTCGTCGCGAAGGTTCTCAACACCCGAACAGCACACCTGGTTCCGATTCACACCGCGTTACGCACCGACCCAGATCTACGACGCCGCATCGTCGCCGCACGCGAGCACGCCGAACTCCCACCCACGGTCAGCGAGCTCCGCGTCCTCGACGTCATTGCGTGGATGCAGGGGGACGGATGATGCCGGGGTTTGAACGCAGGCAGGACCCCGACGACCTGGTATGGCCCGAAGGTCGGCCCGAAGCCGACCTAACTACCTGCATCTAAGCCAATCGTTAGGTTGCTGGTCGAGCCAGGGCGTCCCGTGCCATCGCCGTCGCATGTGGCGGGGCCGATCGCGCATACTTACACACTCCCGGTGCTGTCAGTCACTGTGCATACTCTTCAAACGAGATGATGGAGGAGGCAGTTGATGGCTGATGAGGTCGAGGTAGTCCATGACGGTGAAGGGCTGGCTGTCATCGGCTCCCCATCAGCTGTTGAACATTTCCTTAACTCGTTCGGGCTCTTGTCAGTCTCTCGGGAGCTTCGGCTCGACAAGCTAAGGTCCGCGCTCGATACCGGGTCGAAGGCGGCGGAAGCGGCAGCTAATATTTCCGAAAACGCAGGCCGGTACGTAAAACTCACAAAGGAGTCAGCCGAACACGTCAAGAAAATCGGCCTCATGCCGACGAAGACCAAGGGCATAAGTCACGCTATGCTCGGCGCTCCCGGCTCGATCAGCAAATGGATTCAGATCGAAGACGGACCGGCGTCCCTTCTCATGAACCCGGTTCTCCTTTCCAGTGTTGCCGGAACCATGGCTCAGCTCGCCCGGCAACACGAGACCAGGGAGTTAACGCACCTCCTTGTCGCGATCGATGGCAAGCTCGATGATGTGCGTCGCCGGCAGAGGGATGAGGTCCTCGCCAAGATGGACGGGGCCAGCTTCGTGATCGACGAAGCGATGGCAATCAGAGAGAATGGCGGCGACCGCCAAATTGCTTGGGACAAAGTTAAATCCGAGTCGAGTACGATCGCTACGGTCCAAGCAGATGCGCTCCGCGCCATCGAAGCACTCGCTGACAAGGCTAGCGAAACGGCGGGTGTCAAGGCCCTGGCGACAGCTACTCAGAAGATTGAGGCAGAGGTCGGAGTCTGGATGGCCGTGCTAACACGTTGCTTTCAACTTCAGAACGAGTTCGCGGATCTCGAACTCGACTATGTACTCCACACCGCACCGTCGTCCCTGGACGGTCATCGTCTCGGCGTCGTTGCGGCGTTGCAGGAGAGACGAAGCAAGCTCGTCGCAAGGACAACACACCTTCTGACCCGCCTCGATGAGGCCGGTGGTGTTGCTCAAGCGAACGTTCTGCTGCATGCCCGTGCGGCACGCACGGTAGTCAACTCGATCAACGCAGTCGGCCGCTCGATCGAAGAGTTTCATGTGCCGTTTGCAGGCGCGATTCATCGCGAGTCGTTGACTAACACCCGGTGGAGAGATGCGGTCCGCGACCCGAAGCAGTTGCGAAACGCCGCCGCCGAGGCCGGACCAAAGGTCGCAGGCCTAGGCGTAGTAGCACTCGCAGGCACAGGGGCGCTGATAGCGGCCAAGCTCGGTGACCAGAACGGTGAGTAACCCACAGGCAATCCAGGAGAGTTCAGTTAATCCATCGGGAATTTTAAGCCTTGTTGCGCTCATCTCGGTCGGAGGATGCCTTTCGGCATTCGACGAGCGACGTCCGCAGCGCATGGGCCCGGTGCGTCGTACCCGCTGACGGTTTGTAGATCGCATCCGGACTGTCGGCAGATTTAACAAAGTCGGTCCCGTAGGGACACTATGACAGTGACGCTCGAATGCGACTGTGGCAGATATTGCACGCGCACTCATGTTCGCAGCCAGAGGTCGCCCCACACCTTCAGTGCGGCTTCGGCGACCTCTGCGGCCGCATTGCCGAATTCTGTTGCGGTTTCTGCTGGGTGGGTGATGGCGTATATGAATGTGTCGCCGGGGTTTTCGATCTCGTAGCGGATAGAGTCCCAGACCAGTTCGAAGTCTGTTTGGGCTGCTTGTTCCCCGACGTATTGGTAGACGGTTGTCGCGATGCCGAACAGTCTTGCGGGGGCGTTGCCTCCGTCGCGGGCGAGGTCGGAGAACAGTCCAATAAGCATCGAGGTGGCCTTGGTCGCATCGCCCGCTCCTGCGGCGTTGACCAGCTGCCCGATCTTGTACGAGTAGGCGGCGGCCTTCCCGGCGAGGCCGTACTGTCCGACCAGTTTCACCGCGAGTTCTTCGATCTTTTCTGGTGAGGTGAAGTACTGCACCAGATTTGCGACCGCTTGGCCTGGTCGCGATTGTTGTACGGCTTCGACAACGTTCGCCGACGCTGTGTGCGCGCCGGCTTCGGTGAAGTAGTTCTGCCATCGCTGCCGCTCACCGGCTCCATAGAGGCCGGGGTTGCGGGTGTACTTGTAGTAGGCCCATCCCTGGTCGACGTCAGAGAACACGAGGACCGGCGCTCCTGGCTTCGGTCCGGTCGTTCCATCGGCGGCGGTGACCACCTCGGTGACGGCGCCGACACGCACGGTTGTACGGACGATTCCGCCGTTGCCGTCGTCGGACGTGATGGTGAAGCTGTCCTCGGACCAGCCTGTGTGACTGGGGGAGGCTGTGTAGGTGACCGTGCCGTCGGCATTGACAACGACGCGGCCGCCGTTGGATGTCGGGGACACGCTGTGCGTCACCGTGTCCCCGTCGGGGTCGGAGGCCACGATTGTGTAGGTCACGTGGTCTTCACCCACTGGCGAGTTCACGGTCAGGTCGATCTCCGGCAGTGAGTTGGCCGGGGGCCCCGTGTATTCGTCTAGCTGGGTGTGAATCGCGCCGTAGGTGAGTGTGCCGTCTGATCCCCGGAATGCGTTGAGGCCGATCGTGCCGAGTCGGACGGGCCTGCCCAGCTCGTCGCGCTCACCTTGCACCAGCAGGTACGTCGCGCGGGTGCCGTAGTCAGGACTTGTGAAGTAGTCGCTGTATACGAACTCGTAGGTCTCGCCGGGGTTGAGGATAATGGGGTCTTCGGCTTCTTCCGGGGGGCCGGACGTGCCGATGACGGAGCCGTTGGCGTCGGTGAGCCAGTAGGTGTCGATAGTAGGCGTGACCATGATGTCGCCGTCACTACCGTTGCGGATGACGATGACTCGGTCGCCGGTGTCGGCGTCGTATCGGTGTTCGTAGGTGATGCCTTCGCTCGAGCCATTCTCGTACGACACCGTCCACGGCCCGTTCGGGTCGAACAGGGTGTCGCTGGGGTCGATGGGATCACTGATGTCGAAGAAGCGGTCGTCAGGGTCGAAGGCCAGCCACCGGGTCTTCGGGATGGTGTCAAGGTAGCGATCGACTTGGCCGCCGTCGACGTACTCGATCGCCCCGCGCACGGGCGAGCTGTAGGCCTTTCCTTCCTCTGCGACTACGAATCCGAGTAGCGGTGTGCGGCCATCGTCGAGACGCTCGCCATAGACGACGTAGGTGGCTTGTTCACTGGTATCGAACGTGTGCGTCGACCCGGGTTCGATGATCACGAATTCGTCTGCCGTGTCACCGATACTCATGACGTAGTTGTATCCAGGGACATACTGGCCGTCGGGGCCGACCGAGGAAGTCGGGGTAATGCCGTTGTGGCGCCACACCGCGATCGCCTGGTCGCCGTCGTTGGTGATGGTCAGCGTGTCGTGGGTGCCGCCCGGCGCGAAGGACACGCCCCAGATGCGTGGGTTGGCCAGGACGTCGTAGCTCTGGCCAATCAGGCTGTCATCCGGGGTCATGAACCGGTTGGTCGGATCGGCGAGGCGCCACCAGTCGTAGGACCATAGCTGCGGAACTTGCAGCGGCACCTCGACGGTTACGGGCACAACTGTGGTGCCGCCGTGGTTGTCGGTGACCGTCACGGTGAAGTCGTCGGTGATCGGCCGGTTGATGGAGGTCCATCGATCGGGGGTGTACACCACGGTTCCGTCGATCCCAACCTCGACGGTGCCGTGCTGGGGGTTACCGGTCACCTGGTAGTACAGCGGGTCGCCGTCGGTGTCGGTGAAGTTCGGGGTGTAGACGATGATTCCGCGGTCGCCCGGCGTGGAGGCGTTGAAAGATCCTGTGGGGGCGGCGTTCTGTTTGGATACCTGTACTTCGGCGCTGGCCGAGCGTGTGCCGCCATGCCCGTCAGATGCGGTGACGACGACGATGTCGGTGTGTGCGCCGGCGTGCGCGTAGTCCGGGTCAGGACGGTAGGTGAAGGTGCCGTCGCCATTGTCGGTCACGGTGCCGTGGATCGCCGAGGCGGTGTAGGTGAGGGGATCGCCGTCCTCATCGGTGAAGTCGACGGTCACAATCGCCGAGCCGGTCTCGGGATCGACGACTCCGATGGTGATCGATCCGACAGGGGCGTGATTGACAGGTCCGGTAGCCCGCACCGGGATCGATGAGACGGTGTCGCCCGCCGGATTGGATGCTGGGGCGTAGTTCGGGTAGTCGAGGATGGTCCCGTACATCGCTGCGCTCGTGCCGGTTCCGCGGCCACCGGTGACCGTGAGTTGTCCGCCACCGGGGACAGCATTCCACGTCACCGAATCACCCGGGTCCACGATTTTGAACCCGATGGTTTGCCCGCCGAGGGTGGTCTGGGTGACAGCGATAGCGTGGTCACCATCGTTGTAGATGGTGACGGTGTCGCCGTTGCCGACCGTGTAACTGATGCCGGCGTCAATTGGGTCAGTGGGCACGAACGTCGGAGCAGTCTCACCGGGATTGTGAAAGAGATCCGACGGGTCGATGAGCCCGTAGTCGGGTGAATCGATTCCGTGAAGCGGTAATCCAACGAGTTGCCCGTCCACTGTGGCGGTGGGCAGGGAGGTGACCATGCCACTGGTTGGCTCGGTCTGAATCATGCCGATTACCACCATGGCGCCGTCCTGCTTGACGCCCTGAACGCGGTACATGTGCGACCCGAACAGGGTCCCGGGTTCAACACTCGCGGGGATGGTGTAGCTCCCACCCGGATGGATCACCACGAACGACGTGTCGTCGAGGTCGTACACATCGTGCACGGCGATGTCTTGGTCGCTGTTGTTGTGGATCGTGACCACGCCGTCGCCGCTGCTGGCGGGGATGCTGTAGGAGACCCCGGCAGGGGGTGCCAGGTAGATCGGGTCGGCCGTGATCGGTTCCCCGACATTGACGAAACGATCATCCGGGTCGCCGAAGGTGACCAGCGCGTTAGTGACGGCGACGACCGAACGGGCCAGGAAGGCCCGCACCGTGTCGTCGGTCATGTCGACCTCGGATGCTTCGCGATCCCAGGTGTGCTTTCCGAGAGTGAGTTCAGCAACCGTCGTTCTGGGTAGGAACATCTTGTCGCCCGGTCCTAGGAGACCGACGTAGTCTTCTCCGTTGCCGCGCGCACGACGATTGAGCACCGCGAACGCGACGGCACCCTGATTGAGAAGGACAAGTCCCTCGCCGCCGGGCCCGTCGGTGAGTCGGTAGAACAGTTGCCTGATCGGATTGTTTACGAGATCTGGCGCGTCGAAAACTACTGGCAGCGCTGGCTTGAAGTGCGCAAGGGCTGACGGCGCAACATCCGGCGCCGCGGTCTCTGCCACAGGCTCGTCAGGTGCGCCCTGTTCTGGAGGTACACCCGCATCACCGGCGTCACTGCTGGGCTGCTCGGACGCGTCTGAGGATGCCGGGTCGTCTCCGGATGCCTCCTCGCCCCATCCTGTCGAGGGTTGCTCGGCTGGTGGCGCATCGACATCGGCTGCGCCATCCGGTTGCTCGGTTGCTGCCGGACCCGAAGTCGGGGGGCTGGCGTCCGCACTGTCCACGCCAGAGGGCGGGAGGCTATCGGGAGACGAGTCTTGGTCACCGGCGTCGTGTTCAGAAGCGCTGCCGGTTGCTGGTTCGCCTGTCTCAGGGGTTGATACGTCGGTGTTGTCTGCTGGTGAGTCCTCGTCGGAGCTCGCTGAGGCATTCGGCTCGGTGTCGTCTGTGCCTGTGTCGGACGACGCCACCTGCGTGGTGCTTTCGGAGTCCTGGGCCGTCGTGGTCGAGGGGTCGGCGATGGCGAGGCCGATCGGAGCTGCAGCGAGGAGCGCGGCCGCGATTCCAGACGAGGCCACCACTCGCCGGGTCGCTTTCAGCTTGTTCATCGACGACCGCGACATCGGCTCTCTCTTTCCGCAGGTTCTGCGTGACACGTTGCGAGCGGGACGCTACCAGGGGGTTTGTCTATCAGTCGCGTCGAAAATGGGTCGGCACTCGGATTCACCCGATCGGTTGAATCGGACAAACGGCAGGCGGCGTTACTGCTCGGCGAAGGGTGGGTACCGACCGTCGACGTCCTTGACGAGCTTCATGTCGTCGCAGTGCTCGATGACAAGTTCAGCGGACAAGCAGTTGCTGCTGGTGAGTGTCCATCCCTCGAGGTCGGCATAGGGAATTGCTGACCAGGTGGTCGCGAGTTCGGCTTGCGAGGGCAGGCCGATGATTGTTCTAGTGTCGACGCCCGCCGATGAGGTGGAGTGCAGAAATAGCCTGTCGCCGAACAGCTTCACCCCCCGCAAGTCGAGGGACCCCACATCCTCACCACGACGATCAAGGACCGGTTTGCCAGTGTTGATGTCGTAGACCTGGAGGAGGTCTGAACCTTCCATGAGGAAGAAGTCCTGCGAGAGTTCGTACTCGGTTCCTGTGAAGTCGGTGTCAGCGACCGCGGGCAGAGTCTTGCCATCGGAGGTTCGGATGATGCGATTGCCGACGCGGAACCCGTCAGTGAAAGCAAGGAGCTTTCGCGAATCCAGCTGCTCGACGATAGGGGCGCTGGCAATGGTCTTTCCCGATCGCGCATCAACGATGTCGACCATCGCGGGGTTCTCGGTCTGGTAGATCGCGAGTGCCGTCGGCGTCGATACCCATGCCGGTTCGCCAGGACGGGCCCAGCTCGAGGTGAGGTCAGATGGACGCAGCACCTCTGTTCGCACCCCTTCCGCGTCCTCTCGCACCAGGAGCGGGACGCCGAAAGAGCTGCTACCCCGTATTTCTGCGCTGAGCGGTAGGTCGACGGAGGCTACTGGGGCCGCGCCGTCCAACGTCAGAAGATGGGCCCGCTTGTGATTTTTCAGCGGGGCAAGCCCCGAAGCGGGGGTTTGGGTGGCAACGACGTAGGCCACGCGGAGATCGCCGCCGTCGCGGGTCACCACGCATTGGCTCGTTTGGAGTTCTTCACCGGCCGGGACGGCCGGAAGTGACGCTGTCTTGAAGCTCCCGGTACTGGTGTCGAAAACACGCGGTTCTGGGGGAGTTTGGCCGTTATAGACCACTTCCCCGTCGCAGTGTTGCGAGATCGTGCCGGCCGAGATCGTGTATTCACCCTGATCGTCCGGAACGGCAACGGAGGCCGCGGCCGTCACGTCTGACGACGGACTCGATGTCGTCGGCCCAGACGACTGTCCCGACGGGCGCGCCGACGCGTCGGTCGGCGGGGCATCGGGTGTCGACTCCGAACACCCGGCGAGGACTACAACCAGCGACACGGTCCCAACCCAGCGACACCACGAACTCCTGTTCCTTGTCGTTCGAGAAACCTGGGCGAGCTGCGACGCTGGACTCATGGGCGGGATCATAGCGACGCTAGGCAAAGAAATCGCCGAACTGTGGTGCTATATGTCCGATTTCACTACCATCTCGCTCATGACTGCTCCTATCGCACTGTCGCGCACACTCATCGTTGGAGCAGTGTGCGGCGTCGGCTTGTTCCTCTCAGCACTCACCACGCCGCCAGCGTCTGCCGCCCCCACCGGTTGCGTGGCCGGATCGGCAATTGTCGCCGCCGCGTCCTACTGCACTGGCGGGGCCGGCGAACACCGAGTCCAGGCCGCCTGCCTCACCTCATCTCTCGCAGCCACCCTGCTCACCGCATCCGGACCATGGAAGGAACCCGGGCAACTGTCTGTGGTGACTATCGGAGCCCCGACCAACGGCGGCAGCTGCATTCTGCCTGTCTTCGCCACCACCGAGGCGCGATAAGACACGGAGCTTATGGCGGCTCGCCTACGCGGCCGCTGGGCGAGCTGACAAATCCAGCTCATACGACTCGTCGCGACACGGAGAACAACCACTGACTGCGCTAGGATTCGTTGCCTCCCTTGCGGTCAGTAACGACATATCCGCCGTTGACGATGAGCTACACGACGGGCACGTGAGTACCGGAGTTCGGGCCGCCCCGAACAGATGACATCACCTGCTGCGGGTTGGTGCGCACGACGCAATCATAAGGGAGTCCTACGAGCGTGACGACATTTACGAAAGCTACGTGTTTCATTGCCGCAGCGGCCATCTTCCTCGCCGGCTGCGGATCAGCAGACACCGACGCAGCACCCGGCAACGGCCAAGCGTCAGCACCACCTGGTGACCCAAAAATGGTCGAGTACCAAGCTGAGGTGGTCGGTGCTGACTCAGTGACCGTCGAGTTCACAACAGATAGCGGAACAGTGTCCGAGAACCTGCCTCCGACGTCCACCGACGACACTCGCGTCAAGCTGACCACAGAGTCAGGGGCCATGATCGACTCCCAACACGGCTTTATCGGTTGGACGTCAGCCCAGTATCCATTGGGCGAGGGCCAGTCACCGGCGATCACGATCACTGCCAATGGACGTGCCGCCATCGCTACGTGCCGTATAAAGATCAACGACAAGTCGGCCGGAGTCGCCGGAAACGCAGCAGCTTACGACGCTGCGCAGGAGCCCTACAAGTCGACCAAGGCTCAACGCGGTGTTGCCGTGGCGACCTGCCCAGTGCCGACGAATTAGAGCCCGAACAGCCGGTACGTCAACCTCGCCACGAGGTCTCCCGCGTCTAGAGGTGGGGTCCCAGACGCTGTCAGTGCACGGACTCGGAGTTCTCCGGTGAGCTACGAAGACGCGAGCAACCAAGGAGCACTGTGACCGGAGCTCAAACCGCTCGGTCGAGTGGTACACCAGCAGCGCCTAGGAGATGCATCGCCACTGCGACTTGCAAGACTCCGGTGACGATGACGTTGGCTTCTATATCAACCCCAACGACGAGGAAAGCAACGAACTGGACCGCCTGGCGCGGGTGAGCGCCGAGGATATATATCGTTGCGCTTCTTTGGTAGCCGTGGCTCGCCCGCTCGCGCGACAGGCGCTGCGACGTTCAGCCGCAGCTAGTACGACCTCCGCCCGAGTCGCCATTTCATCCACAGGACTGCCGCGCGTCACATTCCGTCACGTGACGAACACCTATGTCATCGGTGCTCGAATCCTACTCTGCCGCAGCCCCTTTGAAATGCCGATAATGTACCTTATGTCAGGTAATCCTGACGGGCATCAAAACAGTGTCTGGTTATCCTGACGATGTGGGTCTACCCTATCTGCATGGGCTGGATGCACGAGAGCGACACGCACTTACACGAGGCGGCGTTGGTGGCCGTGTTCGAGGACGGGGCCGTGAGCCACGGGTCGACCATGGTCGAAGGCGTGGACTACGAGACTGTCGAGACCGGCCGGTACCGGGACGAGGATCGTCGACGGCCGTCGGCCGAGATCGTCGGCTGGCTGTTGACCTGCGATTGCGCCCGCCGATCGAGTTCCGCTGTGTCGAGCTGGACCGATCCTGTCCAGTGGGCGCGGGTCCCCTCAGTGTCGCTGGAGGACCTCACCAGCCATCGCGTGTTCGCCCCCGACACCGACCTCGACGTCAACGTGCGGCGTGAGGTCGCAGAGGCCGCCCAAGCGGTGTGGCGGCGTGAGCATCTCGACCCTATCGACGTCGACTACGAGATCCGGACCGCCGCAGATGCCCGCAAGAACGCCGACGCGCAACTCGACGCCGCAGTGGCAAAGGCCCGCCGACTGGGTCGCTCGTGGGCCGATATCGGGGCGGCGGCCGGCATGACCCGACAATCAGCGAATGAGCGTTGGAAAGGCCGTGGGTGACCATCCGGTCACCTGTAGTTCCCGTGCGATCTCGGGTTACAGCGAGAAACTTTCCCCCACGAAGTCGTGTTGAAGCGCATCCGCCAGCAGTCGGCGGATGCGCGTCCTCTGATGAGGGTTGTCTCGGCAACCTGCGACTATGGCCTCCCGAGCGTCAAGAAGCCACCGTTCGGACTCGCTGCCGTCGAAACTCTTTCGAGATAGATCATCTATCTGTTGCTGGCTGGGGGCATCAGATTCCACATATCCCGCGTCGATCAACGCAGCCAGCAGCGAGGCTGACGCTGCGCGCTCCTCGTCAGGACTACCAGCGCTCGGCGTGCTTCCGGCTTGCGTGACGTACTCCTCGAGCAGCCGCGTCGCGCGTGCTCCGTCCGGACCTAAATCGGCCGCTGCTATACCGTTCAACAGTGCGCGCAGTGATCCCGACTTCTTGTCGGCTATGGACGCATCGATCTCCCGCCAGACTGTCTGGCGTAGATCGTCGGACGATGTCATGCACGAGATCAAGACATCCGCGAGCCTAGTAATATGGCTGCCAGTTGGCCCCTCCGCGAGCTTAAGGGCTGTGATAATCAGCTTCTTCTCGTACCGGGGTGTTTGCGCAGCGAATCCGTCATCGAGAGCGTCCAGAGCGAGAAGTGCGCCCGGTAGGACGAGGCGGTTCACTGCACTGCTGTGATCGACATCGTCGAGTGTGCCGATGATTTGATCGCGCAGCTCAAGCCGTTCTGAGAAGACATGGCCCGCGGCAAGTAGCCAGGTGTGACGCCAATGCGCGGACGGCACGAGTTGCGCGAGCCTGTTGGTGGCATCCTCGCGGCTCATGAGAGAGCGCGCCGCGAAGAACTCTGCAAGGCTTCGAACCTCGAAGGCCACTCCGTCCTGTCGCGGAACGAGTAAAACCAGACGGTGTTGAGCGAGGTGAAGAATCTTGGCGATGAGGTCGTCCTGATCTGGGTGTTCTTCGGCCTCCAGGATCTGGCGGGCGGTTGCTTCGAGTTGTGTCACCGGCAAGATAGAGTCCGCTTCTCCTGCGTGTTCCGCACGAGCGTGGATGGCGAGGCCGCATTGCTGGTGAAGCTGCTCGAGTTGAGGGCGATACGTCTCTAGCAAATTTCCGATGCCTTTTGGCTTGCCACATTCTCGAGCGTAAATGACCTCGTAATAGGCTTTGAAAAGTGCATACCGACTTGCCGGAGCCCTGCGGCGTTGTTCGAGCAGGAGGCTCAGTATTGTGACCTGAAGCGGCGAGGTCATCAGTCTTGCGGTGTCGACCACGCGTGATGCCTCACGGAGCCGACCTAGCGTCGTGTCTTGGCGATCTGGATCCTCTGGGAACCTTGTTTTCACAAGCCGGGAGGCATAATGCAGGGCGTCATCTGCCGTCAATGGTGCCAGATGTAACTCCTCGTAACCGATCTCGTCGTCGCGTTCGAACCCGATGGGACGTGACGTGCAGACCGTTAACACGTCTGCCTGCAAAGCGGCCATCTCGGTGAGAAAATCAAAAATCCGACCCGAAACCTCTGCCCGGTTATCCGCAGATGCTACTTCGTCCAAGCCATCGAGTACGACCAGAAATGGCCATACGCCCATCAGCGATTCGATTCCAGAAACACTGATTGGGTTAGAGGCGCGCAGGTTGATCTGGTCAACAATGTGTTGCAGCAGCGTCATTTTCGAGTTGGTACTGACGGCGTCGGCGAACGTGCTTAGAACGATTCGTACGGGAAGCCGGTGCAGCGTCGGAGTTGGCAAACCCTCTTCATCGAGGGCCTTGCGGATCTTTATCGCCATTTCGACGGTAGGCTGTGGGACCCTGCCAGCTGCTTCTTTTTGAATCAGCGCTACTCGGTAGATCTGGCACAGCAGTCGCGACAGCGTCGACTTGCCTGAGCCTGGGCCTCCCAGAACGACCAGCCGGTCGTGTTCGGGTGGGCGAAGGTTCGGGGCGAGAACCTGGTCGGCCCGGTCGACGAGAAACTTCAGTGCCCTCGTCGACGTGTTGCGTGAACGAGATGGGATAGTTGGGAGGTCGACTGCGACTGCGGCAAGGGACAGCGGAGTGTTGACCTTGTCACCTGACTCCCCAAGCTCGATTGGGGTGTCCGTCTTGAGCGCTCGGGCAACGTGTCCGATCCAAGCTCGGGCGACCCGCTCATCGGTTTGCACGACATGGTCGTATAGCCGAGAAAGCACATCACCCGGTAGCACCAGATCGGCGTATCGGCGGGAAATCTCGGTGTTTTTCTCTAACGTCCGATCAAGATAGTCTGCGTGCCAGATGGCGTAGTCTTTGAAGCGTGGCATTCCGATCTTGCGAACTCCCCTGTCCGGAGGCGGGAGTTGCTCGGTCAGGTCCCGATAGTGCTCGATGAGTTGCTTAAGCCGATCTAATCCGCCGTTCTCCTCCACCGACGTGAGCGGAATGTTGGTTGCGATAACTAGATAGTCTGGCTGGTTCCGATGCCGCTTCTTCTTACGACTTACCCAGGATTGAAGTTCGGTGGTGACCTGTTGAAAGAACCATTTCTGGTCTGCGTGTGTGGTTTCCAGCCGCTCCTTGTATTTGGCTTGGATGACGCCGTAACCATTCCACTCCGCCTTGCCCTCCATCTGGACCTTGCCGTTGAAGGTCGCTTCGCGGCCCCCATCGGGGCCGGCTCCGAAAATCTGTACCCCAGGCCCTAGGTTGGCGAGCGCCAACGCCTGAACTAGGTGTTCAAAGCGGCCGCTACCCAAGCGAGTGAGGTCGTAGTTCATGGAGGCAACGCTACTGCCCGGCCCGGCAGCGGGGCATAAGGCGTACCGCGGTAGTGGTGGTACCGACACCGCCGCGCACGCACCTCAATCTCAGATCAGTTCGTCGGAGCGAACGCGGCCGGCAGCTACCGGCGACGGCTTGGGCGAGGCGGTTCGTGTCGCACATCTGACTAGAGTTCGCAGATATTCTCCGGCCAAAGGCCGAGATTGTCGGGGGGTTGCTGAGTGCGATTGTGCCCGCTGGAACAGTTCGGAGATGTCGACCCGCCCGAGTGGTCTGACAGCGTGAGCATCTCGACCTATCGACGTCGGCGAGATACGGGCCACGGCGAAATACAGGGTATCGGCACCTGGTGCCCGGTACCCCGTATTTTCACGTTCCAGCACGCCCAAGCCGCCGACGGCAGGCAGACCCGCCAGAGTCCGGTCATCCACGTGAACCCGCCGCGTGAGGCAGGATTCGTCTGGTTCGCAGTAACCCGCCTCGAAACGCACCCACGGTAGGCTATGTGGCAACCGACCGCAGTGCGGGAGGGCGGCAGCGCAGCGCAGCGGAGACGTTTGGGGGTGGAAGTGGTTACCTGCTCGGGTAGTCCTCGGCCCGGTAGACGCTGGGCAGTGTGAGCAATGAGCTGAATACGGCGTCGGGGTCGCTGGTGCCGAGGGCGGCCGCGGCGCGGGTTGTCGTGGCGATCAGGACCTCGTCGTCGATTGCCCTGGTGAAGGTGGCATGATCGCGCATCCTGTTGGAATCCGCGGTGACGTCGAAGGTCAGGAACCGTTCGAAGTTGTCCTGCAGGTGCACGACTCGGATTGGTTCAGCTTGGTGGGGTCGTATCCGCGGGGAGTCCACCCCGGTGACCCGCCATCCCAGGCGAGCGTCGATCAGGACAGTGAACGGGTAATTTTCCAGGAATCCCCATTGCGGTGTCCGTTGCCGCTGCCAAAAGCTCGCACCCACCTACAGGGCTCATCCCCTTGCGTCGATCGGGATATCACTACTGCTGCGCACCGACGCTGTCATACGCCACCGACAGGCTGCTCCCCCAGGTGTTCGAGCGAGGTTCTGTACACCTCGGGACTGTCCTTGAGACAGTGAGAGCGTGAGCCCGTCAACTCGTCCTGGCCGCGCATGGTTGGAAGAACGCACTGAGCGTCTGATCGAGATGGTCAACGACCGCGGCATGACCATGACCGACCAAGCAGCGCAACAGCTTCTCACCGAACGCGTGCAGGCCGTCGCCGAACGCATGCGCGTCGGTGTCCGGCAGGCGCAGACCTACTTGACCGACGAGGCGCTCGCCGGTGTGGTCGACAGCATGGTCGAAACCCTGGCCGATGAGGCACCCGGGGCCGACCTGGTCACCGAACCCAGAACCACCGCGCTGACCGTCGGCACCCTCGGGCGGCTGATCGCGGGGCTGGCTGAGGTCGCTCTGCTCTACACCGACCCCACCACTGCCCTGCCGGCCAACGAGCGCGTGGGACGCACTCACGAGGTCCTGACTCTGCTCTCGGTGACTGGGCTCATCCAGGCCGACACCTCATCAGGTAGCGGGTCGGTGCCGGCCCCACCGGCCCTGTTGACCCGTATCGCTCGGATCCTGACCACCGCAGCCGAGCACACCGACAACACCGACCTGGCCGCAACGCTGCGCCGCGATGCCATGCGCGCCTCCGGCTAGTGGGTCTGGCGTGTAGCCGCCCGGTGCGGCTACACTTGCAGATGCCCAGGCAGTAGCTGTGGGAAGTGACCCGGCAGCCATCCGGACGGTTGGTGAGCCGGGTTTCGCGCTGTCTGGGGCCGGTTCAGGCTCGGACCGTCGTTATCGAGCCGATGATTGGCTCCACGCGGCGGCGCCACTCCCCTCCTTTGGCGTAACACCACACAACGGCGTCGGATACCCACAGCAGGGGTTCTTCTTGGGGCCGGCAGTGATGGTAGGCCAGGTCAGGGATGCCGTGCCGACGGACCGCGCTGTAGAGGTAAGCGCGGTCGGCGGCGATGAGGCTGTCGTCTTGTTCGATGGTGAGTCGGGTAGCCGCGAGTCTGGAAAGGTCGAGCACTACGGCGTCGAGTGCTGCTTGTCGGCTTCGTCGCGCGTCGCGGATGCTGGTGGTGTCGTAGACCGCGACGGTGAGCTCGAGTTCGCAGATCGTGGAGCAGATTTTGCGGCGTCGGGGGTCGGACTCTTTGGTGAAGTGGATGCGCCGCTGCCCATTTGCCCGCAGCGCGTGCAGAGCTTTGCGGCTGTCGTTGAGCGCTCGGGGGTCGGCGACGGTGCATGCCACGACGAGGCCCCGAACCTTGCTCTCGTCGACGAACCCTTGCATCCGAGGGACGCTACCAACACCGCAGAGCGGTGCCGCGCTCCCCGGCGCGTGAGGGGCGCACAGTTATAGCTGCTCAACGCTCGCCCCGGTTTCGGCGGCATACGTGTGGGCGTCGTTGGACTCGTCGGCGGTGAAGGTGCGGATGTCGCTGGGCCGGCCCGGCGGTCGCACGATGAGTGTCAGGTCGGCCAGCTCGACGCGGCCGCGTTTGGGCGCGACGCGGTTGGTGGGGCCGACCCCATCGTTGTTCTCGGTCATTGCGGCTCGTCGTCCTCTCTCGGTTGCAGCGCTTCGGGCGGCACCCACATGGTGATCGTCGCCTTGGAAACCTGATTGGCGCTCTTCACCGGCATCTGACATACCCCGCGCCACAGGCCGTTTGAAGTCTGGAGCCAAGCCAAGAGGAACGCCGGCATGGTCGGCCCGATCCGGGCGCCGGACGCGCGAACTCGCAGTGACACTCCCCCACCGGCCGCATAGGAACGTCCGCACGACGGGTCCGCGATCGCCATGTCGATCAGCACGGGCCTGGGTGGGTCGAACACACGCAGTGTTCGGGTGTCGGGCCAGTGGTCGAACATGCACAAAGTCTAGCGCGCACCTCGAACTAGTGTTCGATTCAGCGTGTAGCCTATCCGAGTAGGCGGGGGTGCGCCTGGAACGGGAAGTCCGGGACCGCACGCACCCCCGCCGCTCCTGTACTCACGGGTCCGGAGGCAGCTACGGCACGACTGTGCGTTGACGCGGCGCGCGCACTCCGCCTCTCTCCCGGCGTGCGCGCTGGACCGCGGGCTGGCGTGCGTCAGTGGGCGTCGACGAGCACAGGCTGATCCGCCGTGTGCACACGCTCGCCGTGCGCCGGCATGTCGAGGGTGCATTCGGCCGCGAGGTCGCGCCACCGGCCGATCGTGGTTCTGTGCACGCCGGTGAGATCGGCGGTCTGCTCGCGATGGACTCGGAGTCGCTCGGCGACGAGCACGCGCGCGACCACACGGTCGTCGTTGCGCAGTCGGCCTCGACTGCACACCAGTCGGGCCAGGTCGAGGTCGGCGTCAGTGATCTGTGCGTCGAGGTCTGCCAGGTTGAGGGGCGAGGTGTCTGCGTCGTCTTGTGCACTGTCGGGCTGCGCGTGCGGTTCTGTCGGTGCGCTGACCTGCGAGCGTGCATGGGGTGCACTGTCCACGGTGTCGTGCTCGACGTCCGACATCGGGTCGTGTGCTGTTGCTCCCCCGCCGGCCCAGACGTGCATGACGAGCCCGTGGATGCTCGCCAGCAGCGCCAGGGGCGCAACGATCGCGATCGCCACGGCCATCAGGCCGTGCATAACACCCTGGTCGCTAGCAAGGAATGCGTGACCAGCGTTGCCGGCAACACTGACAGTGCTCGAAATCGCAAGCATCGCGAAGTGGTACCGCTTGCCGGCGTCGTCGCGGCGTTTGGTCGCGACGTAGACACACCAGGTGGCTTGGAGAATGAAGACATCGATCACGACGGGCAGGAGCCAGGTCAACCGGTCCGGGATGGCCCCGGACATGCGGGCGAGATCGCTCAGTGCCGTGAAGCTCAAAGTGAATGAGGCCGCGACAACGATGAGGCTCAGGATGACTGCGGTGGCCACACTGGCGGTGGTTAACGCGCCTTCGGCGGTGTTGCGGGCGTGGGTAGGGTCGGACATAGATCAACAGCTCCATTTCTGTTGGTCGTCGGTCCTGGTGGTGCTCCAATCACCACCAGGACCTCTTTAACTCCCCCCGTCAGGCGGCAGGCCTGACAAAGATCAAACGTTGTGTAGTTGTGCAGTTACAACGTTAGTGGCGGGGCCGGCCTGGCTTCGTGTGTGCGGTTGCGGCACTCTCGGCGCGGATTGCCTCGATGACCTGCTCTGGCGTCATCTCGTTCATGAGCTTGCGGACGGCATATCGTGCGATAGCGCTGCGTGAGTCGATTCGGGGCTTGGTGCGGCGGCCGGCGATGCTCACCTCTTCCAGCCAGTCGTCGGTCGGCTCGTCGAAGTAGATCGTGCTCGGGCCGACAGTGCGTCCCGTCGTGCTCGCCGCACGCGGCGGGGGTGGTGCGGGTGCCGCAGGCTGCTTCTTCTTGGTAGGTGAAGTGACCTGCACGGCCGCTGGGGCGTTGGCTGTGGTGTCAGGCTGCTCGGGTGCCGGTGCCGGTTCCGGGGCCGTGGCCGGTGCGGCAGAGACAGCGGGGGCTTGGTGCCGCGGTGGTGGCATTGAACGTGCCCGCGCACGCTTCTGTCGAGCCTGGGCCATGTCATCGAGTCCACTCATCGGACGTACTCCTGGACGAACTTTGCGGTCTTTTCGTATGCCTCGGCGACAGGCTGCAGCGCCTTTGCCGGCGGGTTCTCTGAGGTGATGGCGATCCTCTTTGTCCGTCGTTCCACCGCAACTGCTCGAGGAATCGGCGGGCCAACCTGGACCGGGGTGCCTTCGACCGCCCTCGCGAGCCTTCTGAGTTCCGCCTCAGGCGGAACAGGCGGGATCATCGTGGGCGAGATGATGAGCGGATAGTCCGGCATGTCGTTGATCAGTTCCTCCGTGGCCGTCAGATCCAGGTTTCGGAGTGGGGTTGGCACGATGACGGCGTGAGCGACGCTGAGGGCACCAGCCGCAGCTGGGGAGATCCCGGGGTGGGTGTCGACGATGACCCATTCTGTGTCCCACTCCCCCGCCCATCGTTCAAGAGCGTCGGCCACGACGTCGTGCTGTGGCATCTGGTCGTAGAGGTCGGGGTGGCCGGGAACGAGACGTGGTTTGCCGTGCCCTTTCAACGGACGCGGGGTGCGGCCGCTTTGGAGTGCATCGAGAATGGGGATGCGGAGCCGGTCCAACGGCCGATACCCCCACTTGCCGGTCACTCCCCCACCGTCATGCTCGAAGTCGACCAGGACCGCATCGAGGAGGTGAGCGAGCTCATAGGCTCCCGTACTCTTCCCCACCCCGCCTTTTCGGGAGTGGTGCACGACGATCTTTGCCATTGCGATCCTCCATCGTTGGAACGTTGTGACTGCACAATGCTGGAACGTACTCCGGCACTTGAACGCTGGAACGTTC